>CAJXXJ010000016.1 GCA_913062745.1 uncultured Phaeodactylibacter sp. | reverse complement strand
AGGGGGCTGCGGCACCCACTGATCAATGATCAGTTCACCGTCCACCCAAAGGCGCAAGCCATCATCCGATACTACGTGGAAGGTGTATGTTTCTGAAAACTGTGGCTGTACGCTGCCCAGCCATCGTATATTGAAGAAGTCCGTGCCCAGCTGCGCTGCGTCCGGCGATCCGCCCTCCCAGTTAAAATTGACGGTGGTGTCGACCCGGCTGAAGGCTGGGGCAACGGTGAAATCCGGGACGGCTTCTTTATAGTAGTAGCCGGTTAGCCCTTTTCCCTGGCCCACCAGTACTTCTTCGTAGACTGCCTTAAAGGCAATATTGGTGTCCGGCATAGCAAAGGTGATCAGCGGGTCTTGCTCGCCGGACTCCCAGTGGCTGAAGCCGTACAAAACGTCGTCCACAATCTGGCTGGCCGGCGCGCGCAACGAACGGATGACGCCTACCACGCCTTGTTCGTCTGCCGGAGTCTCGACGCCGCGGCCATCAAGGCGCAGCTGCAGCCCGGCAGGCTCTGTAGACAGCTCTATAGTACGGAGTTCCGGATAGACATCCCGAAAGACAGTATTGGAAAGCCCTTCCTCATCACTGGCCGTAAGATGAATGCGGTACCAAACATTAGTAGAAGTCTCTCCGATGACGGGAATCTGAAAAGTGCCTTCTTCAAGGCCCGGCTGTGCAGGCATGCCGGGGTGGGTATGGTCATCATGGTGAAAATCAATGTGCCAGCTCAGCTGCCCCGCCGGCAGTGCACCGTCTTCCTGATCATCAGCGTAGCCCGCGAATGAAATCGTCGTGCCGGCCTCGTAGGTTGAACCCTCGGCCGGGAAGGTGATCACCGGCAGCGGCCGGGTATTTGCGGTCACGCTGAGAACAGCTTCATCCGTAAGAATGCTGCCTTCTGCATTAGAAATACGGCAGCGGAATGTACTGCTATCGTCGGCCAGGCTGACATTCGGGTAGCTAAGCGTAGCCGCAGTGGCACCGGGCAGGTCTTCTCCGTTTCGCTGCCACTGATAGCTGAGCGTGCCGGCACCGGATACGGCACAACTGAATGCAGCCGTTTCCCCGACCACACGCAGCTGCGACTGAGGTTGGGAGGATACAAAAGGCGCGCCGCTGCCGGTATAGGCCACCTTCCACAGTACGCCGTTGCTGCTGCTGGTATTGTCAGTGGGGGAACCACCGCCCAGCCCGCGCCGCTCCAGATAGTAAAGGCTGCCGTCCGGTGCAGTAGCTATGGCAATAGGCCGCTCGATATCTGTAGCGAATACCTCAGGAGCTTCGCTTCCATCCGCCGGCATGGCCCAAATGATCCCTTCGCAGTAGTCGGCAAAAAAGTACTTCCCCAGGTATTCCGGTGGGAACTGCAGCTGTGCGGGCCGGTAGAAGGCAGCTCCGATAACCGAGCAGCCCTCATCGTGGGTGTAGCTGTGAAGGGGGGCGCGGTAATCGGGCGGGAAAGGGGCATCACCGGGCCCCTCCTTAAGTGCCCAGCCATAGTTGCCGCCGGCTTCAATCTGATTGACTTCTTCAAAAAGGTTGCTGCCGACGTCGTTAGCGTGCAGGGTGCCCGTCACGGGATCAATAGCCATCGTGAAGGGGTTGCGGAACCCGTAGGCGTAAATAGACCGTTGCGGCCCGCTGAGTTGATCGTAGAATGGGTTGTCCTGTGGTATGCTCCCGTCCGGATTCAGGCGCAGGATTTTGCCCAGGGTGGTATTCAGGTTTTGTCCGGTTTCGGGGTCGGCACCATCGCCTACGGCTACGTACAATTTGCCGTCAAGGCCAAAGACCATTGCGCCACCGTTGTGGATACTGCCGGAGAGCGGAGGGAATTCCAAGAGGATGGTTTCGCTGTCCGGTAAAGCTGCGTTGCCGTTTGCGGTGAAACGGCTGATTCGGTTAAAATTGCCGCCAGGTACGGTATAGAATACGTAGAGGTAGTGGTTGGTCTCAAAGTCCGGGTGGAATGCCAGCCCGCTGAGGCCGCGCTCGTTGAAGTTGTCCACGTCTATTTCTACAAAGGGTGCAGGCAGCAGGCTTCCGCCTTCCACAATCCGTATGCGGCCGTTCTTTTCAGCAATGAATACCCGCCCGTCCGGCGCCACAGCCATGGTGGTGGGGTCAAGCCCCTGTGCGATCTGCTCCTGCACAAAGCCGGGGAGCAATTGGGCGTGGACCAGGCTTGCTATCGTGCTGCAGAAAAGGAAAAGGAATACCCGTAAAAACATAGTGGTTTTTGCTGGGAAGATACCAAAATTTTCTGTGCCTGTTTATTCCTGCAATAGCCAGAAGTTCCCGCTTTCCTCAAAAGCGATCACTCCTTTTCCGGCCTGCAGGTAGATGCCGAGGTTGTTGCCGCGGTAGCGCAGCACATTCGTGAAGGTTTGGTTCTGTATGTCAACAGACTCCTGCAGGGACATTATGGGGTCGAGGCTCGTGTTGTCTATTTTCAGGTCCCCGGAAAAGCGTTGTTGGAGCAGGTAATAAGCCTCCACAGAGGGAGCACCGGAGGCAAAGCTGACTTGCAAGGCATCATAGAAGTTTTCGGTCTCTTGTTCATACACTTCTGTAAACAGCAGCAGGTCAATTAGCCGTTGCTTGTCATCGGAAACCCAGATGTAACGGATGTTATCTGACTCGAAATACTCGCAGCTCGAGGGGCTATTATAGCGGGCCTCCGTGCATATCGTGTTGATGCAGACCTGATCGGTGCCTTCTTCTCTGCCCCGTGGCGCACTGAAGGTAACGGTTGCACCCTGAGCATTTTGGAAGGTAAGGGTTTCTGTGCCCTCGTAGGGGAAGAAGCTGCGGGCGTTTTCGCCCAGCCCGATCTCTCCGATTTTTTCATCCGGCGGGCAACGGCAGGAGGCAAGCAATAAAGCAGCGGCAAGGCTTAGGGAAAACAGGTAAGGCAACGATCGCATAGGTCTTTTTTCTTTATAAACGCATAAAGCGGGGTAAGGGTATAAAAAAAGAGCCATCTTAAGCAGGATGGCTCTCCGGATAAGAGAGCGGATTAGGGTTTGAAGTTGGACACGGGACACTGAATTCGGTCCGGTATCCGAAAGGGGAATAATGTTGCTTTTCGTGCACCCCCGTATGGGGTGCGAAGAGTTGCGCCTGTGATCATTCAGGAGAAGCGGCCAGATTAATTAATGAGTAGAGGTGCTAAGATGGCACTGCAGGGGTAAAATAAAAGGGCCAAATCATTGTCTCATCGTTCTGATCATAAAGATAAGGGCGGGAGGCATGTGGCCCAAGTGCCATTTGACAAGCGGGCGAAATTGGGAATAAGCGGGCATTATGGGCTTACCCGGTTCAGTTTTTGGAGGAAATCGGTGCGCCGGCGCTTGGAAACTGGTGCGGTGGAGCCGTCATCCATTATAACGATGCCGTCTCGGTTGTATTTGCGGATACGGTTGAGGTTCACGAGGTGGGAGCGGTGGATTTGATAGAAGCCGTAGGGTTCAAGCAGGCGGACAAATTCACCAATATTGTAGGAACTGACGACTTCGCGGTCAGAGAGGTAGATACGGGTGAGTTTTTGCTGCCCTTCGCAGCGTATGATCTCCCGGATGGCTACAAAGTCGAGCCCCTCATCGGTGGGCAGCCCTATTTTGTTAGACTGCCGACCGGGCGTGCGCAGGTTTTCCAGCAGCTGCCGGTTTCGTTCACTGGCGCGGCGCTCGCGCACCCGGGCCACGGCGTTGTGCACACTTCTGATCAGTGCTTCTGTCTGTATGGGTTTGAGCAGGTAGCCTATAGCACAGAAGGATATAGCATCAATTGCGTAATTGTCAAAGCCGGTGACAAAGATGATTTCGAAAGAAAGGTCCTTTTTTTCGCGGAGGCGCTCGAGCAATTCAAAGCCGCTTTGCCCTGGCATAGCGATATCGAGGAGAAGCAGGTCGGGGTTTTGTTCAGCAAGGAGTTCAGCCCCCTCGTCAGCGCTGCCGGCCATACCAATGATTTCCACTTCCGGGCAGTAGTCTTCCAGTTTACGCTTGAGTGTGAGCCTTGCATGCTCTTCGTCATCGATGATGATGGCGGTTACCATAGGCTAGTCAATTTCAGGTATATTCAAAGTAATACGGGTGCCACAGGCTTTACCTTCTTCATCAGTCAGATCTGTAACCTCAATATCTATTTTGTAGCCTTCCACCGTCTGCAGTGCATTAAGCCGCTCCTGCGTAATCTGCAGCCCTCTAGACCGGTGGTTGCCATTGAGTTGCTGCCGGATCGCCGTGGCTTCTGCTCTGCCCACGCCGTTATCTTCTAACACGCAAACAATGCTGTGGTTCAAGCCTGCTTCTATGTTGATGAAAAGCCTGCCGTTCTCGTCCTGTCGGTGGAATAAGCCATGGTTGATCGCATTTTCCACGAAGGGTTGTAAAAGCATTGTTGGCACCAGCGTGGTATACTGATTGATTTCTGGAGAAACATCAATATCTACACTGAATTTATTGCGGAAGCGCAGCTGCTCCAGCTCGACATAGAGCCGGATCAGCTTGAGCTCCTCGCTCAAATTTAAATACTTGTTCTTAGAGGATTCTAAAAAGAGCCGGATGAGCGCCGCAAACTTAGAGAGGTAAAGGTCAGCCTGCTGCCGGTCGTTCATCTGTATGAAATACTGAATAGCACTTAGGGCATTGAAAATGAAATGGGGGTTCATTTGTGCCTGCAGGGCGCGCAGCTCGAGCTCGGCAAATTGCTTATCCACAGCGCTTTCCTGCTCGGCTTCCATGTGCAGGCGGTTCATGCGCCAGCGGTAGGCACCAGTCAGCAGCAGGCCTGCTGCTATTCCGAAAAACAGCAGGGCACCGTAGGTTTTCCACCAGGGCGGGCGGATGCTGAATACGATGGTCTGCGTATTGCTCAGCCGGTTTTCAACATCCTGGGCAAAGATCTTAAGCGTGTATACTCCTGACTGCAGGCCGCTGTAGCGAATCGTGCGGTTAGTGGTGCTGAGAAAGTCCTGATCGGCATTCAGCAGCCGGTAGAAGTAGCGGGTTTCTCCCAGGCTTTTGTAAGATAGAGCATTGAACCGTACCTGAATCTCATTTTGGTAGTGCTTTAGCTTATAGGCAGAGTCGAGCGGTACCGGGTCTCCGTTGATGAGAATTTTCTCAATTGCAAAGGAAACGGGGATGGTATCCCGGAAAGCCTCCGTAAAGTCGATCTGCGCCAGCCCTTTTCCGGTAGCAGCATACAGCTTGTTGTCAACAACGGCCACCGCCTGCACTTCAATGGTGGGCAGCCCCTGATCAGTCGTAAATACGCGGTCTACCACTCCGGCGGATAAGCGGTCTTCAAAGCTAAATTGCCAAACCCCTTCATTGGTGGCTGCCCAGGCCGTAGTGCCTTTTAAATGCAGATGGTTGATGATTAATCCTCTTGTGCCAGGCACCTGCAGCAGGGCGCCGTCTCTGAACAGATAGAGGCCTTCCCCGTCTGTGCCGATCAGCAGAGTGCCGTCCTGCAGGTAGCTGATGGCATAAACAGGTGCTACACTACGTGGCAACATAGGGGCAGGAGGAGACTGCTCATCTGCTCTGTAGCGGTACAGCTGTCCCATATCGCCAATAATCAGATCGCCATTTGGCAAAAAAACGGAAGCGTAACTCCGATTTTTGAACAGAAACTGAGCCTGGGGTTTTGTTGGTTTGCAATCTAAGAGTACGCTTGATTGCCCCCGGCCGATGAAGAGGCGTTCCGTACGTGAATCCCACGACAGGTTTTTACAAAGGAGGTTAAGAATGTCCCCGGTCTCGCGGGACTTCACCAGCCCAAACGGGTCCGCAGGCTCTTTTTGCAAAAGCTCCATCAGGAAGCGTGGCGGTGCTTCCACCCGGGAGTGGTAAGTGAGGCCGAAGCTTTGGCGCGATAGCCAGAGCCCGCCATCGTTATCGAACAGCATACTGTTTACCCGGCAGTTGGCATTCAGCGGGCGGGGTGGGGCTGGAATGACAAGCTCCAGCTCCTGCTTTTCGTTAACCCAGTACACTTCTCCTTTTTCGCCGCCGGCGTAGAGTTGCCCTTCCGGGCTTGTCGCCAACGCGCACAACCCAACCGGCTCGGTACTGTTGGAGCGTCGAAGGAGCTGAGTACTTAGAGATTGTTTGGGCAACAAAAAAACGCCTTGTCCCTGAGTAGGGATCCAGTAGTTGTTCTCCTGGTCGACAAAAGCGTTACCCGGCGTGATGTTTTCCGGAAATTCAAAGGGGAAAACATCCAGGACCTGCAACTGACTATCTAGAATCAGCAGGCCGGATGGCGTCTGCAGCTGTGCTGTCCTGCCGCGCCGAAAGAACCTCCAGGGTTGAAAAGGAGGCTTGAGGTATCGACTGACATCAAGCTTGCGCAGATGCCGCCCGGGAAAATCGATTTGGTAGACGAGCTTTCCGGTCTTGGGCGCTACATAGTTTTTGCCTTCAATATGGATGATAGAGTAGTGCAGCGGCGACTGCAAAAGCCCGGCTTCGTAACCGCCCAGCCCCTGCAATTCCAGGTTGGTGATGGTTTTACTTTTAGCGTCAATGATTTTTGCAGAGGGCAGGGAAACGTCGATAATTCCAAGCTGATGCGGCTCTATTAGGTAGGATAGCTTATTTTTTCCAAGCAGTGCCTGTATCTCCTCCCTGTTGACGAAGCTCATGTCAATGGTATCCGCAACACCACCTTTGTCACTGACCAATTTAAGGTTGATGTTTTGAGGATGTCGATAGGCAACACGCCCATCCACCCAGGTTTGTATGCCCGTAGCGAATTTATAGCTGCTCTGCCCGTAGTCCAGCTCAAGCCTGATGCTGTCTCCTTGTATGGTATACAGATCGTCATCAAAACAGTATATCCATATTTTCCCATTTACATCATCGTATAATCCCCAGACATCATTGGTCGGCAGACCATCCTCTACAGTAAAGTTGCGGAATTCGTAACCGTCGAAGCGGGAAATGCCTTTCTCTGTATAAAACCAGATGTACCCTTTGCTGTCCTGAAGGCCTCCGTATACATAATTGGTGGGCAGGCCATCGTCAACGGTGTAGTTGTGATAGCTGTAATTTTGGGAAAAGATGCCTGTGAATGGGAGCAGGCCCAACAGCACCCAAATGGCCCGGTTTATTGCACTAACCCGGGCAAAACGGTACACGGTAATCATTAACCCCCTTGTTTTCAAGCTAATTTGCAAGCAATGTAGCTAAAAAACAGCATAAATATCAGGAAGCATTATTCAATAATGTAAGCTGCCTTGCAAATTTCCGTTACGGGTCAGATGGGGAAGTTGAGCTTGTCTGTAAGGTAGCGGTGGTACACAAACAGCACAAGAAATGCGCCGCCGGTGGCAATCAGCAACTGCCCGATCAGGCCGGAGCTTTTTATGCCGATCAGGCTGCCGATGAAGCCGCCTACTATCGCGCCGATTATACCGATGACGATGGAAGATACCCATCCGCCCTTTTCGTCCTGAGGGGTCAGTATTTTAGCAAGTGCGCCGGCAGCAAAGCCTATGATCAGCCAATAGAGTAGGAATCCCATGTGTTTTGAGTTTGTTTAGGCCTTCAAAATAAGTAATTTATGGTAATTGCTCCAGAAATTCCTGCTCTGTCAATATGGTCACAGTGCCCAGCTCTTTGGCTTTCTTTAGTTTGGAGCCCGCCTTTTCGCCAACTACCAGGAAGTCCAGGTTGCCGCTCACTGCACTGATGTTTTTAGCACCGGCTGCTTCTGCTTTGGCCTGAGCCTCTTTCCGGCTCATGGTCTGCAGGGAACCAGTGAACAGTATGGTTTTGCCCGCAAAGGGGCCCTCTCCGCTTACGGCTTTGGGAATATCCTCTTCGGTCTGATGCAGGTTGACGCCCAGTTCTTCCATCTCCTGCAGCATTTTGATGTTGTGCTCGTCCTGGAAGAAGGACTGTATATTTTCTGCCACCACCGGCCCTACGTCTTTAATGTTGGTAAAGTCTTCGGCCGTCCAGTTTTGCAGTTCCAGCACGTGGCTGACCTCAGCAGCGATAATCCTGGATACTTTGCGCCCCAGATGATGTATGCTCAGGCTGTGTAGCAAACGATGGATAGGATTTTGCTTAGCGCGTTCTATGGATGCTTTGAGGTTGTCCGCCGACTTTTGGCCGAAGCCTTCCAGCGCAGCAATTTTATCGTAATCCAGGCGGTACACATCGGCTATGGTGCGCAGCCAGCCCAGCTCGTAGAAACGCTCGATAATGGACTTGCCCATACCATCGATGTCCATGGCGTTTTTGGAGACGTGGAAGATGATCTGCTGCAGGTTTTGTGCCCCGCATACGCAGGTCGGGCAACGCCAGGCCGCTTCTCCCTCCGGCCGTACCAATTCTACTGCTTCCGCTGTATCGTTGACAGGGCAATACCGCGGAAATTCAATGGGCTGCTCCGATCCGTCCCGCAGGTCATCCATGGCCTTTACGATGTAGGGGATGACGTCTCCGGCCCGTTCCACCAGCACCGTATCCCCGATGCGGAGGTCTTTGCTGGTGATGAAGTCTTCGTTGTGCAACGAAACCGAAGCTACGGTAACGCCCGCCAGTTGTACCGGCGCAATCTTGGCGACCGGCGTTATAGACCCGATCTTGCCCACCTGATACTCCACTTTGAGCAGCTTGGAGGTGGCTTGTTTGGCTTTGAACTTATAGGCAATAGACCAACGGGGGTGGTGGCTGGTATAGCCGGTGCGCTCCTGCAGCTCCCGGTCATTCACCTTTACGACCATGCCATCAATTTCATAAGGGTAGGCCTCCCGCTTTTCTTCCCAGCCTGTACAGAAGTCAACGACCTCCCGGATGCTCCGGCACACCGTGCGCTCCTCTGGTTCAGCGGGCACCTTGAAGCCCAGTTTTTCGAGCATATCAAGGCTTTCCTTGTGGGTGTTGAATTTTTCGAGCACACTTTCGCCCTTTTCGTCCGCGGCATACCCCAGGGTATAGATAAAGGCTTCCAGGCCGCGCTTGGCTACTTCCTGCGGGTCTTTCATGCGGAGCCCCCCGGTAGCCGTGTTGCGCGCATTCGCAAAAAGGGTGAGCCCTTCTTCGGCCCGCTTTTGGTTGATCCGTTCGAACGCATCCTTGCGGATCAACACCTCTCCCCGGAGCTCTACCTTTTGAATGCCATATTCAGAAAATGCAGCTTTGAGCGGAATAGAACGGATGACGCGCGCGTTATTGGTCATCTCTTCGCCCATTTGCCCGTTCCCCCGGGTAGCTCCACGGGAGAGCTGGTCGTTTTCGTAAATAACGGCTATGCTGCCACCGTCGTACTTGGGCTCTACCGCGTACTCGATATCCTGTTCTTCCGGGATATTGGCGTAGCGCTTGATCTGACGGTCGAATTCATACAAGTCTTCGGCATTGTAGGAGTTAGCCAGGGACAGCATAGGAACGAGATGCTCCACCGAGGGGAAGTCCTCTGTCAGGTCTGTAGATACCCGCTGCGTAGGCGAGTCGGGGGTCAGCAGTTCCGGATGTGCTTCCTCCAGTGCTTCCAATTGTTTGAACAACTGGTCGTACTCGTAGTCACTCACCACCGGGTCATGCTTAATGTAGTAGCGATATTCATGGTAGACGATAAGCTGCCGGAGCTCATTAATCTGCTGGTCAGCGGATTGCTGCCGGATAGCGCTGCCTTCATCGAGGTATTCCTTAGACAGGCTGTAGAGGCTTTGCTGTTCTTCTTGGCTGTACATGCAGTCTGACTTGGTTATTGGCGTTTCATGTAGGCACAGGCGACCTGCCCGGTGGTTGTTTCCTGGTAATCATTCAGCCGGACGGCTACTACTTTTTGGTAGCCGATAAACTCTTTGCCCGCCGGGGAGGTATTGCAGTCGGGCAGGGTGTCGAGCTTGTGCTCGTCTTCAAAGCGCACGGCGTAGAGGAAGCCGTTTTTGATGGTCGAGTCGTTGTACTGCCCCATGTATTTCAGCTGTCCGTCGTATACATTGAACAACCGTATGTTGCGGTTGACCGGGCCGGTGCCCCGGTCGATGATCAGGTTTTGGGTGCCGTCAAAGCCGATGAAAAAGATATAGTCTTCTTCCGGTACGTTCTGCCACTGTTTGGCGCCCATTTGCCGATAGTAAATCTTCTCGCCGGTCAGCCCGGGCTGTGGCTCGGTGCGCACTTCCAAATCTCCGAAATTGAAGTAGCGGCTGCTGCCATTGAGATTGAAGTCATCCGGCATCTTACTGCCCCGGATCACGCCGTAGTTATTCTTGATGACGAAGTCGCTTTCCAGGTCGATGTCGGGGGCTTCTGCGGTGGTATTGCCCGTTGTCTCGGCGGTAGCAGGCTGCCCGGCAGCAGCGGGAGGGGAGGTTTGGGCAGATTTGCTTTCCGGCTCACAGGCCGTGATGGTGGCTAATGCCAGTATCAGGGTCAAAAATCGGTACGTCATGGGAATGCAGTTATGTAAAATGTTTTAGCATGATGATTTCCTGTTCCGTCAGATGGCGGAAGAAGCCCCGGGGCAGGTCTTTTTTCGTCAGCCCGGCGTAGTAGACGCGGTCGAGCCGCTTGACCTCGTACCCGAGATGCTCAAATATACGGCGCACGATGCGGTTGCGCCCGATGTGCAGCTCGATACCCACCTCTTTTTTGCTCTTGCCGATAACGTAATTCACGCCATCCACTGGTGCTTTGCCATCCTCCAGCTCGAGCCCCTGCCGGATGGCTTCGATATGTTCTTTGGATACATTTTTGTCGAGCGTGACCTGATAAAACTTGCGTACCTTATGGCTGGGGTGGGAAAGTTTCTTCGCCAGGTCGCCATCGTTGGTCAGCAGCAGCAGGCCGGAGGTGTCCCGGTCGAGCCGCCCTACCGGAAAGATGCGCTCAGGCACTTCATCGGCTACGATGTCGAGCACCGTTTTGCGGCCTCGGTCGTCTTTGACCGTAGTTATGTAGCCCCGCGGCTTATTGAGCAGCAGGTAGACTTTGCGCTCCTCTGGCTGAATGAGTTCGCCTTTGAAGCGGATTTCGTCGCCTTCCTGCACCTGGTAGCCCGGTGATTTTTCGACCTGCCCGTTGACGGTTACCAGCCCTTCCTTGACATAGTCAGCGGCTTGGCGGCGGGAGCAGATGCCGGAATGAGCTACGTATTTATTGAGCCGCATGCCTTCTACTTCCGGTTTTTCGTGCACAGGGCCCGGTTTTTCGCTCTTCCGGTGTGCACCACGCCGGGGGGCGTAGTGCTTACGCTTGTTTTTATTGGGGCCGCGCTTGTTGGGTGGCTTGGGCATGTTTTAATATTTCCGTAATTCTGCAAAATAAGGCGCAGTATTCATTTCTGATTAAAAGGGAATATCCTCGTCGTCGTTCATTTTGGAGGGCCGTGTGATGACGGTCGGCTGCGAATCTTCGAAGGTGCCGTCCGGCAGGTCGCTGAAATCCGGGTCGTCCAGGTCGGAGAAGCGGGCGTACTCCGCATCAAACCGCAGGCGTATGGTCTCGAGCGCGCCGTGGCGGTGTTTGGCAACGATGACTTCAGCCACTCCTTTTAGAGACATACCTTCTTCGTCTTCCAGTATATCATAGTATTCCGGCCGGTAGATGAACCCTACGATGTCGGCATCCTGCTCTATTGAGTTGTGAACGACGATGTCATTAGCGACAAAATTGTGGACGCCTTCCACCGTAGCATCGTAAACATCCTCTTCTCTGAGGGGGGTAATACTTTTTATCTCATCCCAGAAGATATCCGAGTCGGCCAAGTTGCCCAATTCTTCATCATCAATAATTTCGTTGATGCTGGCAAGCCTTTTTCTTGATACTCCATTTTTATAGACACTTGAGGAAAACTGTTTGCCCATCCTGCTGAATAACGCCCTGAGTGATATTTCCTTCTGTTTGAGTGCAGGTTTGATTAGTTCAGGCCAGCACTCCTTTGGGGTCACATCTTTATTCGTATTAGGCTTTATGTCTTCCAATGCCTCAATTAAATCAGAGATTATAAATCCACGTTCCCCATGGCAGCCTATTTGCCTGAGGAATTTAAGCTGGTTTTCAGTGCCTTGAATATGTAGGTGGTAATTGCACCTGTGTTTTCCTTGACTAACCTTCCTCATGACACTATGAATGCCAAGCCTCAGCAGCAAATGTTGAATTTGTTGAGTTAGCAATTCACTGCTGGAAGCATAATAGATAGCTGCGGATGGCTTCCTGTCTTTTAGCTTTTTCCAGCTAATATTACCATCGGTCGACCAGAGGTGTTCCAGGAAACGTGATACGCTCTGATTATCGCATCTAAAGACACCCTCAGGAATACGTTTCTTATAAGATCTAACCCTTTCTATATCTAGCTTTTTATACCATTTTGTAATGGGGTGGACCCGGCCATGTGTCAAGTGGTAAGGGCTCTTTAAATAACTATGCCACCAGTTTTTTTGACGTACGACCTTAGCCGTAATTCCAAATAAAGAACTGGATTTTTCATTTACGATTTCAATGTTGTTCCAGTCTCTACTGGTGTAATGGTAAGGCTGTTTTGGAATAATGCATCCGTCTCCTAAGAGGTGTGCAATTAGTATCAATTCATCTTCTGATAGCGGGTTGTCCGGTTTAGTTGGTGAAACTACTCTAGGTATCGCGATCCTGTCCCCGACAGCTAGGTTTTCTAGTGCTACCCACCCTTCTAGCTTGCGGAAAGGGTGATTGGCACTAGCCTTGATCCTGCGGCCACTTCTTGTCACTAGCTCGTAGGTCATCTTTTTACCGGAGTAGAATGCTTTGGTCAGGGTATGTGCACCAATGGTGTAGTCGTCGCCCATGGCTAAGACCTTCAGGGGGCTTTGCTCTTTACGCTCCGCCAAGGCTTTTATAGTAATGCGTTCTCCGGTTTCTGCATTTTGCAAAAGCGTATCGCCGGTCAGGCATCCCGATTCCCTCAAATCCGACAGCTGCGGCCGCTTTGTCCCCCCACGCGTCTCCACTGCCCGGCTCAGCTGCGACAGCGCAATGACCGGGACGTTCAGCTCTTTGGCCAACCCCTTCAGTGCCCGGGAGATGGCACTCACCTCCTGTTCGCGGTTGCCTTTCTGATTGTCGCCACCTCCGCTCATAAGCTGCAGGTAGTCGATTACGATCAGGTCGATATCGTGCTGCATTTTCAGCCGCCTTGCCTTGGCACGCAGCTCAAATATGTTGATACCCGGCGTATCGTCGATGAAGATGGGCACTTCGCTGACGCGCTCCAGAGCAGCGTTGAGCTGTTCCCACTCGTAATCTTCCAGCTGCCCGTTCCGCATTTTCATGCCGGAAATCTCAGCTTCCATGGCTATGATACGCTGTGCAAGCTGCAGGGCCGACATCTCCAGGGAGAAAAAGGCAACTGGCTTTTGAAAGCCCATGGCGGCATTGCGGGCTAAGGAGAGTGTCAGGGCCGTATTGTGGGTTACGGTCATATCGGCGAGGAGAAAACGGCGGTTGCCATCAATTTCGAATCCATAGTACTCGTCTACCTTATCGTATTCTACCTGTATACCGGTCACCTGCCAGTTCATGAGGCTTTTCCACGGATTGGCTTCTTTTCGTTGGACCTTTACCGGGATTTCGTCAATATTGCCATATATCCTTAGGCGGTATGCAGTGTTAGAAAAGCCTGTCGCCTGTACGGAAGCCTTCTCTGAAGCCATGCTCACCCGGTACCCTAAGCTGTCGCAGAGAAACTTGATCTGCCGGGCCAGGGCTTCGCTTTTTTGAACGATCTCGTATCCGTTGGATTGCTCGAGGTAGTGCCCGTTGCTATCAATCAAGCCTGCCAGCAGTTCCAGCCGATTAGCTTTGCTATTACAGAGGTAATGGTGGGGAATGTGTTTGTTGCCCGGTAAGCCGAGTTCCCGCAGCGTGCCTTGTATGGAATAGCCATGCCTTCCTTCTTCCCGCTTGGTGATACGCTGCTCCGGGCATTTACCCTCCTTTGTGTAAGTAACCATTTCAAGGCCGACCTGGCCAGCAAAGGTCTTCAGGTAACTAACGACTTCCTCATCTTGATTGATGATGGCGCTTTTGCCGGAAGACCCGTCGCCAAGCCATAGACCAATGAAATAGGGAGGAAGGGGCAGTGGCTTATCAGGAAAATCAACGGCTACCTTATACCCTTTGTAGTTAGACCGGAACTTCGAAGAGCGGGATAAATATTCAATTACGGAAATGTCCAGAGTATCGTCTGTCTCCCCTTTTCCCTGCTGCCGGCTTTTTTTCAAAGACAGGATGTGGCTTTCATTCACCCGGTAGTCCATTCCCTTGTCTTGGCGTATCCAGTACATACGCTCCCGCCCTCTGGCCAGCGAGCGTACCCGCCTTGGGGTAGAGTCATCTCCCATCAGCAGGTCGCCTACTTCAATATCTTCCACCTTCTTAATTCGCCCATCGTACAGGAGTACTTCGGTACCTTTACCCAGGCATTTCCCCATGCCCGGACGGGCGGCCAGGATGATCAAATCTGAGCGCTGAAGGCCCGATGTCAGCCGGTCCAGGTCTGTAAAGCCGGTGGGTACTCCCGTAAGGCCATCCTCCTTCTTGCGGAGCTCCTCCATTTGCTTTTGCGCCTTAGCGGCTAATGAAGACATACTTTCAAAGCCACGGCTCATATTCTGCTGCGCAATGGCAAAAAGCCCCTGCTCGGCATCGTCCAGCAGCTCGAATACATCAGTAGTATCCTCGTAAGCGTCCTTGATGATTTTGGTGGAAGTGGCGATCAGCTCCCGCTGCACATACTTCTGCGCGATGATCCGGGCGTGAAACTCGATATTGGCAGCCGAAGCGACTTTATTGGTGAGCTCTACCAGGTAGTAAGGCCCGCCGGCAGCCTCCAGGTCGCCGGTGCGCTTCAGCTCCTCGGTAACGGTCAGCAGGTCGACCGGCTGCGATTTTTCAAACAGCCGCAGCATGGCTGCGTAGATCAGCTGATGGGCATCCAGGTAAAAGCTATCCTTGCGCAGGATGTCCAGGATCTTGGTCAGGCCCTCTTTTTCCAGCATAGCTGCGCCCAGCACAGCCTCTTCCAGGGGCACCGCCTGCGGCTGCACCTTTCCGAAAACATAGTTGGACAACTCTTCGCCACGTTGCTTGCCCCCCCGCCCGCGCCGGGTGATGTTTGATTTGCCGGTATCCTTCTCGCCTGCCATATCGGTACGTTTTATAGTTTGAGCCGCTGCCTGAAAGTATTCCCGCGCGCATCCGGTACTTTCTGGCAGAGCATACAAAATTACAGGAATATTGGGAGAAAGGGGGAAGTAAAAGTGGGGAACTTCCCAAGAGCGGATGTGGATAGCCCCTGTTTTTATGTGGAAAAGATCATCCATGGCTGTAACCAAGTAGCTTTTAGTGCATTAAGCAGTCAACATCACATCTTTCACCTCAAAACTAAACTCATGCGTACCCTCACCCCCATTCTGTTCAGCCTTGCTGTAGTGGCCCTGCTGTTCTCCTGCGGAAATGACCACCGTGGCGGAAATGGCCTGTCTGAAAGCGAAGCCAAGGCTTCCGCCGCCGGGCAGAGCGAAGCCTTTACCGGTATCGCCGAACCCTTTCAGCAGGTAAAAATTGCCGGCGAAGTCCTCCGCATCGAAGACCCGGCGCAGCCCAGCCGGTTTGAGCTGCCGGGCGGTACGACTATCGAAGTGCCTGCGGATGCCTTTACGGATGCCAATGGCGATAAAGTACAGTCCCCGGTCGAACTGCGCTTCCGTGAATTCCACGAGGCAGCAGAAATTATTGTCTCCGGCATTCCGATGCGCGTCAGAAATGAAAACGGCACTGAAGGCTGGATGCAGACTGCCGG
>CAJXXJ010000015.1 GCA_913062745.1 uncultured Phaeodactylibacter sp. | reverse complement strand
GTAGTTTCGACAAAGACATAAATGCTGTCGTTGGGCCCGATTTTAACTTCCTCTACCACTTCTCCGGCAACACCATCGACATTCATGCGGAAGCGCCCCCCGTTATTGCCTTCAATACGGACGCGGTTGATGATGATAGCCTCGTCAAGCCGGTTGTACACTTTAAAAGAGCGGGTGGCGGAGCCCAGCTCAGTGAAAACGGTGTCAAAGCGGAGGGTGTCCAGGGAGAACTCCAGCTCAAAGCTGCCATCGGTGATGAATTCATCTTCATTATCGCAGCTCATCAGGCCCAGGAAAAGGGCCGCTATAGCTAAGGGCAGGACGTATTTCATAATTGATTCTTTTTAAGGCTGTTGGTGTACCAGCTGCTCTGTACCGCAAACGGGAGCAGACTCCCTTCATTGCGGTGGCCCAAAAATAAAATAATCCTGACGAATAAAGAATGTGGCTTGTGGCCTGCGGGGCGACATCTGCTGCCCTTGATAATGAGCATTTTTGAACTCTTAGTCCGTAGTAAATGTTTTTCGCCGTACCCTTTACTTTTTTATAATTCTGCTACCTTTGTAGCCTAAAAACGAGCAGAGGGTTGAGCAATCCCATTATTGATGTTATCATTCCCGCCTACAATGAAGAGGCTTCGATAGGTAAAGTAGTCGGTGATATACCGAAGGGGCTGGTCCGGGAAATACTGGTGTGCGACAACAACAGCACCGACCGTACTGCTGAACGGGCCGCAGTTGCCGGAGCCACCGTGTTATCTGCCCGGCGGCAGGGGTACGGAAGTGCCTGTCTCAAAGGGATGGCGCACATCGCAGCACGGCCGGCCAGCGAAAGGCCTGATATCGTCGTTTTTCTGGATGCCGATTATTCCGACCATCCGGAGGAGCTGCCCAAGCTGGTGGCTCCGATTGAGCAGGAGGGCTTCGACCTGGTCATAGGCTCACGGGTGTTAGGGGATATGGAGCAGGGAGCAATGATGCCGCAGCAGATTTTTGGAAACTGGCTGGCTACCACCCTCATCCGATTGTTTTACAACTATCATTTTACTGACCTGGGGCCCTTCCGGGCTGTCAAATACGCCAAATTACTCGAGCTGGGCATGCAAGACCCTGACTTCGGCTGGACGGTGGAAATGCAGGTGAAAGCCGCTAAGCTCAAAATGAAAACCACGGAGGTGGCCGTTCAGTACCGCCGCCGTATCGGAGTATCCAAAGTGTCAGGTACCATCCGGGGCACTGTCCTGGCCGGGCATAAAATACTCTGGACCATTTTCAAACTTTTGTAGTGCCGCCGCGCACTGCCGCTTGAATAACAACAAAACGATTGGCAATGACATCCGTAATCGCCTACACCGTACTCGGTATTTATACCGTGGCTTTATTTTATATCACTATTTACTGCCTCCTGCAGTTTAACTTGCTTTACCATTACAAAAAGATTAAAAGAGATGGCAGCAGCCCCGCTGTGCCGCCGGTCGCTAAAGCAAAAGCTGCCGCCAAAAAGCCTTCGCTTCAGCTGGCAGGAGTGGATGCTCAGGGCAGCCATACAACAGATTATGAGGTGGAGCCGGAAGAGTACCCTTTTGTAACGGTACAGTTGCCGATCTACAATGAAATGTATGTGGTGGAGCGCCTGATTGACACAATAGCGCAATTTGATTATCCCGCTGAGCGCTTCGAAATACACATATTGGATGACTCCAACGATGAAACAGTAGACATTACGCGCCGGAAAGTAGAGGAATATCAGGCGAAAGGGCTGAATATTCAGCAAATCCGCCGTACAGAGCGCAAAGGTTACAAAGCGGGCGCTTTGCAGTATGGTATGCAGTTGGCGCGCGGAGAATTTATTGCCATTTTTGATGCCGACTTCCTGCCCCGGCGCTCTTTTCTGCAAGAGACTATCCCTTATTTTCAGGACGAAAAGGTGGGCGTGGTGCAGACCCGCTGGGAGCACATCAATCAGGACTACTCGCTGATCACCCGCCTGCAGGCATTGCAGCTTAATGTGCACTTCACCGTAGAGCAGGTAGGGCGGATGTCCGGAAATTATATGCTGCAGTTTAACGGTACGGCTGGTGTCTGGCGCCGGGAGGCTATAGAAGACGCAGGCGGCTGGGAGGCGGATACCCTCACCGAAGACCTGGACCTTAGCATACGGGCACAGCTCAACGGCTGGAAAATCCACTATCGGGAAGAGGTAGGCTCTCCGGCAGAGCTGCCTGCAGAAATGAACAGTTTCAAATCGCAGCAGTTCCGCTGGATGAAAGGCGGTGCCGAAACAGCCAAAAAGATGCTGCCGACCGTCTGGAAGTCAGAGCTCAGCCTGGGCAAAAAGCTGCACACGACTATGCATCTGCTGGCAAGTACCATATTTGTGTTCGTATTCATTACCGGAGTGTTTAGTGTGCCTCTGTTGTTTCTGCTTGGAGAACTGATCGAGCTGGGCTTCAGCAAAGATTTCTTCGCCTATTTCCTGGTCGGCCTGCTGTCAATCATCGCAGTTTACTACGTAGCCAATGTACAAGCGCCGGTCCACAAAGAGTCCTTCGGAAAAGCCCTGTACAAATTTATCTTCCTCTTTCCGCTGTTCCTGGCCCTGTCGATGGGGTTGTCACTGCACAATACCGTAGCGGTGCTGCAGGGCTACCGAGGCAAAAAATCACCGTTCGTACGCACACCTAAGTTCAACATTCAGTCGATACGCGACAGCTTCAACAAGCGGAAATACCTTAGTCATAAGCTAAACTGGACCACTATTATGGAAGGGCTGCTGGCGCTGTACTTCATGGGTGCGGTAGTTGGCGGTATTTACATTCAGAACACAACGTTCATCATCTTCCACCTGATGCTGGCCCTCGGATACGGAGCAATATTCTACTATACCCTCCGCCACCTCGGGCTTAAGTAATGGATGGTAAAGCGGCACGCGCGGCGGACTGGCTGGCTGCGGCCGTACTTGTGGCGGCGGTAAGCTGGCTGGCTTATGGCCCGGGGCAGAGTGATTTTGCGGGCTTGGCTGCCGGGTACGCAGCTGCGTTTGCAGCCTATGTATGGTTGGTCAATAATGCTGGCCTGCCCCTCAGGCAATTACTGGTGCTGGCCGTGTTGCTAAGGCTGATTGTACTTCCGGCCATGCCTCAGCTGTCGGATGATGTTTACCGTTTTATTTGGGACGGCCGACTGATCGTAGAGGGGATCAACCCCTTTGCTCACCTGCCTGCTTACTATATGGAGTTGGAGCAGCCTCCGGCAGGGCTGACGCCAGAACTGTTCGAGCAGCTTAATTCCCCGGAATACTTCACGATCTACCCGCCTGTAGCGCAGGGCATTTTTGCGCTCTCTGTACTGATATTCCCCGGCAGCATTTACGGAAGTACGCTGGTGATGAAGCTTTGCCTGATGGCAGCGGAGGCGGTCGCATTGCTTTTCCTGCCGCGGCTACTCCGGCAGCTGCGCCTGCCTGCCCGTGCGGCACTGTGGTATTTACTCAATCCCCTGATGATCATCGAGCATATGGGCAATTTGCACTTTGAAGGGGTGATGGGTAGCTTCCTGATTTTGTCGCTCTACCTGCTCGTGCGCGGGCAATGGGGCAAAAGCGCGCTGGCCATGGCGTTATCCATAGCTGCGAAGTTGCTGCCGCTTCTCTTTTTGCCTTTGCTGATACGCCGGCTCGGATGGAGGCGCAGCGTAGCCTACTTTGCCGTGCTCGGCGGGGCATTGCTGCTGCTTTTTGCACCGCTGCTGGGCGAGGCTTTTTTACACGGCTTTGGCAGCAGCCTGGATTTGTACTTCCGCCGGTTCGAATTCAATGCAAGTGTCTATTACCTGCTGCGGTGGGTCGGCTATCAGTGGACAGGCTATAACGAAATTGCGGTCATCGGGCCTGCACTTGCTCTGGCGACTTTCTCCGGAATAGTGCTGATGACGGTGCTGGAGCGCATACCGGAAGGCCGAAAGTGGCAACAGTTGCCGGTGGCCTGGCTGGCCGCAATAGGTTTGTACCTGCTGTTAACGCCTACCGTACATCCCTGGTACGTCAGTTTGCCGCTCCTGCTGTGCTGTTTTACCAGCTACCGTTTTCCGGTGTTATGGTCCGCGTTGATTGTGCTCACCTATATCAACTATAGTTTTCAACCTTACACAGAGCAGCTTTGGGCCGTTGCTTTAGAGTACGGGCTGGTGGCGCTGTATGCGTTTTGGGAGTGGCTGCAAAAAAGAAAAAGGGCACCCGCAGGTGCCCTGTAAGAAGGCCTGGACCGCCTCAAAATTCGCCGCAGGCAACCCCTAGTTTTAGCCTTGCCAGACCACTAGCTTTTCAGCAAAGCTTTTGCCTGGCCCAGGCTGCCCGCGTTGTACGCCTCAATATCGTTATTGCTCAGCAGCTGAGCTGCCATGCCGCTGCGGTTGCCCGACCGGCAGTAAGCAATGACCGGTTTGCCCTGTGCTTTTATTTTTGCAATTTCCTGATTCAGATTCTGCAGCGGGATATTAACGGCACCCTCTGCATGGCCGCTGTGGAATTCGCCCGGCGTACGGACATCGAGCAGGAGCGCCCCGTTGTTCAGGATTTCTTTAAGGTCTGCCTGAGCGTTATTTCCACCGAACATTTGATTGATAATGCCAAACATGATTACTGTGTTTTTTTACAAAGGTAGGCGATACGGCAGCTCAAGTTCAGTGACGGCAGTCACAACGGCAGAACGGAGCCTCAAGGGGCAGCATACTCCTGCGCGGAGCATGCTGTTTTCCCTTTGAGATTGGATTCGAAAAGAAAAAAGTGTTGTTCAAGTAAGTAAGGCAATCGTTATCCCCCTGGGACAAGTGATTAGCGAAATAGTAAAAGTTTTTGTGGGTTGTTTTGGGGTAAGGGTAGGGAGCCGTGTGCTTAAGTTGGGAAAGATGTCTTCCAAGTACCTTTTTAAAGGCAAATGTTTATTTGTATAGCTCTTGATACAAATAACGGGCTTTTTTATTTAATATTCAATTTGTCACTATGCCAGGCGTGTTTATTTTTTCATTGTGTTGGTTACGAGCATGTTGAGGTTGAGGTGCCCTGTGGAATGTGGATAATTTTCATTTTGTTAAGTCACTTTTTTGTGATTGTGGTATTTTTTTGTGACGTGATATTTTGTGTTGGCTTCGATGGGAAAAGAAACAGCTTTTTGAATAGTGTTAACCGAACTAAAGGCGGCATTCGCTATTTTTGTCGTGGGTGAAATCAGATCAAAACAAAGCTAGATGAAACGCAATACCCTGCTTCGCCTTACCGGAGCCCTGCAAAACTACGCCTGGGGTGGCTATGAGTATATACCCAGTCTTGTGGGTCAGCCCTGTCCTTCCGCCGAACCGATCGCTGAATTGTGGATGGGTGCCCACCACCGGGGCCCGGCCTGTGTGTACATAAATGGGCAAAAAGTGACATTGGCGGACGCGCTGCAGGAAAATCCTGAATGGCTGGGAAAAACCAGCCGGCAGCAATTTGGTGATCAGCTGCCCTTTCTCTTTAAGGTGTTGGATGTTCGGGAGATGCTTTCCATTCAGTCTCACCCCACCAAGCGGCAGGCGGAAATCGGCTTTGCAGCAGAAAATGAGGCCGGCGTACCACTTGATGCGTCCCACCGCAACTTTAAAGATGACAATCACAAGCCGGAAGTGATGGTGGCGCTAACCGACTTCTGGCTGCTGCACGGATTTCGCGGGAAGGAAGATATGCGGATGCAGATAGAGCGTTTCCCGGCCTGGACTGCTTTGCTGCAAAAGCTGGAACAGGCCGGCATACAGGGATTGTACCAATATATCATGCAATTGCCTCAGGAGCAGGTGGATAAGCTTCTGTCGCCCTTGCATCAGCAGTTTACGCAGCAGGCCCCAACGGATAAGGATGACCCTGCTTTTTGGGCCGCCCGAGCCCTTTCCGGTGAACCGGAACAGCTGGACCGGGGGTTATTTTCGGTTTTCCTGCTCAACCTCGTCCGCCTTAAGCCTGGCGAAGGTATTTTTCAGGCAGCCGGCGTGCCTCATGCCTATCTCGAGGGAGTTAATGTGGAGCTCATGGCCAACTCGGATAATGTATTCCGGGGAGGGCTTACGCCAAAACACGTGGATGTCCCGGCTTTGCTGCAGCACCTTTCCTTTGAACCAGTGGAGCCAAAGGTGCTGAGGGCAGAACCATCGGGGCCGAATGAACGCGCTTACCGAACGCCCGCGCCGGACTTTCAACTCAGTAAAGTGGAGCTGCAGCAGGGGCAGGTTTACCAGCATACGGCTGCTGCACTTGAGGTACTGCTGCTGATGCAGGGCACCGTCAATGACCACAGCGGGCAGGCCTACAAGCGCGGAGACATTTTCTTGGCTGCAGCCGATGTAGCGTATGAGCTGAAAGCTGATTCCGATGCTTTGCTGTTCAAAGCCACTATACCCACTTAACGGCCGTTTCCCTCCAGGCTGTCATTGAGGCTTTTGAGCACTACGTTATCCCGGCGGTAGCGTTTCCCATCCCGGAAGAACTCCAGGCTGACGCGCTCGCCCGGGCGGTACAGTGCCACCTGCTCCTGCAATTCAGGAACAGAGTTGGTTTTTATCTGATTGATGCTGATGATGATGTCCCCCTTCTGTAATCCCGCCTCGGCTGCGCTGCTCCCGCGGCTTACGCTAGTTACGTACACTCCGGAAAGGGTGGGCAGGTTATTGCGTTGTGCCGATTCGTCCGATACCTCATCGATGCCGACACCAAGGATGGCCCGCTGTACCTCGCCAAATTCCCGTATGTCGCGAATGACTTTGCGGACGAGATTGGCCGGTATGGCGAAGGAATAGCCCTCGTAGCCGCCCGACTCGCTGATAATAGCAGTATTGATGCCGATAAGCTCCCCCTTTTCGTTGACAAGAGCACCTCCGGAATTGCCGGGGTTGACCACAGCATCGGTTTGTATAAAAGACTCGATAGAGTAGGAGCCCTGCAGGATGTTAATGTTTCTCGCTTTCGCACTTACAATACCGGCCGTTACCGTGGAAGACAGGTTGAAAGGGTTGCCAACGGCGAGCACCCATTGTCCGACTTCCACAAGATCCGAGTTGCCGTACGGAATTGGCTGCAGCCCCCGGGCGGTCACTTTTATGAGCGCAAGGTCCGTGGTCGGGTCAGAGCCGATGAGCTCCGCTTCCAGTTTTCGGCGGTCAGCCATTGTGATTTCAAAGCTTGACCCGTCTTCAATCACGTGATGGTTGGTGATAATGTATCCATCGGAGGAGATGATGACGCCTGATCCGGAAGAAATGCGGTACCCGCTTGCACTAAGGGTATTAATGTTGACAACAGCAGCGGTGACCAGTTTGGAGGTATTGACAAAATTAGCGGGCGGCCGTTCTGCCCAAAAGCGCGGGTTCGTATTCACCAAAGCGCCATCGGGGGCCGCTTCCGCCTGCCGGACCAACTTGGCCGGAGCCGGCGATGTAGCAGGTTGCTGCAGGCCGGGCCAGAGGAATACGATCATAAAAAAAGTAAAAGCCGAGCTTAATAGTGCAACAGGAACACTCCAAAGTAATTGTCTCATTGTGATTGCAATTTTCTCTAATATACGAGCCAGGTAGCCAGAGGATACAGAATATAAAGGCGAAACCGGCCGGATAAATTTTACAGGAATGCCGGGAAAGGCATTTCATGTATCATCAGGGGCCGATTGAGCTTCTTGTTTTCCGTCAAAGCTGTAAGCGAAATAACAGAAGCTCGTTTGGCAGCAAGGATAAAGCCAGGCTGCTCTTTACGCCGTCCTTCCGGCTATGGCTTGGGCTTCAATATATTTGCTGCCAATAGTGGTTCCGGTATTTTAAATGCTTCCACCAAAGCCGCAGCGTCTTTTCTGACTTCTGCACAGAGCTGGTCGACCTGCCGGCGTATAGCCTTGGTTTTCCCTCCTGTCATATAATCGCTTTCCAGATACCAGCCTTTGTGCAGTTCTATGGTATGCAGCGCGTACAGCTGATAGAGCCGGCTAAGGGCTTCGCGTTCTTTTCCTTCCGGCAAGCTGTTGACTTTTTCCAGAAAGTGTTGCAGCATGACACGTTCGATAAAGGCTTCCGCCAAAGCAATCATATGCGTTTGGCAACTTAAGGCGGCGTCATAGGCGCTCTGCCCCTGTTTGATCATTCCGCGTAAGCGCTGCGCCAGTGTGCTGAGCAGGCGGTTTTCTCTAAATTCGAAAGCGCTCAGGTGAAACTCGGCGCTGCGCAGATGCTGCGGGCTGGCATTGCGTACAGTGAAAGGGTTTTGCTCGGCAATAGCAGTGCCTACCCGCTGGGTCAGGTAGCGCAGAACCGCCCAGTTGCCTTCCTCATTGAATTCCTTACGGAAAGCAGAAAGCAACCCTTTTGCCACCAGCTGCATGAGCACGGTATTGTCGCCTTCAAAGGTGGTGAAAATATCGGAGTCTGCTTTAAGCCGGTCAATCTGGTTTTCCGAAAGGTAGCCTTTCCCGCCGCATGCTTCGCGGCACTCCTGCAGAGCCTCAGTGGTAAACCAGGTAGCATAAGCCTTCATGCCGGCCGCCAGCGTCTCAATTTCCCGCATATCATCATCCTGTTTGCCGGTAAACTGCTGGCTGAGGGCCATCAGGCCGAAGTGGCAGGCGTAGGCTTTAGCCAGAAGCGGCATCAGCCGGCGCTGGTGGCTGGGGTAGTCTAATAATAAGGTCTCTGCCTCGTGCAGCCTCGGCCCAAACTGCCGCCGGCGCAAGGCGTACCGAATGGCGATCGTCAATCCGGATTTCGCAGCGCTGATGCCGGCCCTCGGCACACAAACCCGGCCGCCTACCAGGGTGCCGAGCATGGTGAAGAAACGGCGCGACGGGTTGGAAATAGGGCTGGTGTACTCGCCTGCTTCTGATACCTGCCCGAACCGGCTCAGCAAATTTTCCCGGCTTACCCGTACCTCGTTAAACCAGATGCGGCCATTGTCTACGCCGTTGAGGCCCATTTTGTATCCGCAATCCTCTATCTCGATTCCGGGCATCAACTTGCCAGCCTCGTCGCGCAGAGGTACCAATATGGCATGTATACCGTGGCTTTCGCCTCCCACTATGAGCTGCCCGAAAACAGTGGCCATTCGGGCGTGCAGCGCATTGCCGATGTATTCCTTGCCGGCAGTACGGTGGGGGCTGTGCACTACAAATTCCTTATGGCTTTTATCATAAGTAATGGTGGTCTCCAGCCCTCTTACGTTGGAGCCGTGCCCGGTTTCTGTCATAGCAAAACACCCCAGGAGTTCCCCTTTGCCGACCGCTTCAAGGTATCGGTCGTGATGTTGCTTGTCGCCCAGCTGTTTTATGCTTCCGCCAAACAGCCCAAATTGTACGCCAAATTTTATAGCCAGGCTTAAATCGTGGTAACCGAGCATCTCAAAAACGGTAGCGTAGCTGCCCATATCTTGCTGGCCGCCCTGCGCAAAAGGGTAAGACAAGCTGCCCAGCCCCTGCTCTGCTAAAAGCTTCAGCCATTCCAGGACTTGTTCCCGGTAGGCCTCTTTGGTGGGGAAGTACCGTTTTTGGAAGATCGGGTCACAGAGCAGGATGCGCATCCGGTCCCGGATATCCTGATAGGGGGCATCGAGCAGCTCGGCAATGATTTCTGTCTGTACGGTGCCCTCTTCACGGCTAAGCCGGGAAGGCTGTTCAGGCCAGCCAAAAAGGTGCCGGTGTGTATCGATGCTGATATGGTTGAGGCTGTTTTCAATAGCCTCCAGCTCTTCCCGTATCTGGGGCTGGTCCCAAAAGGAGGGGTCAGAACTGCCTTGCCGCGCCATGGCAATGCCAAGGTCTGCCAGTGAGCAGTGGCCGGATTTGTCAGAAAGTTGTCGGGCAATACGTTTTAGCTCAATATCCCAGTATTTGAAAAGATGGGGAGAAGGCGGCCGGTTCGGATGCCCCCACTGCAGCAACACCGCTTTGTCGTCCCTGGTCAGGAAGCTGGCGCGCTCTGCCAGTTGGCGGATTTCACGGATTTCAGAAGGGCTGAGCACGCGGTCTGCCCAGGCGGTGTACAGCACGGGGATCAGGCTTTGCACGCCGGGGCTGTAGCTAAGGTTAATGCTGGTGTTGACTTTCATCTTCAGGGATTCGGTTCGGATTGTAAATATAACGGAAACAGACTGGGAAAAGTGTAGCATTGCGACCAGCCCTGTCTCCAATCAAACAGAGAAGCCTGGGATGCAGTTCTTGTTCAGCCGTAACAATACGGCAATAAAAAAGACCGCTCTTGTTGGGACAAAGAGCGGCCGTAGTTACAATCATGAGAAAACCACTTAAGGAGAGTTCTTCACCGATCGGGCGTCAGGTTAATCCAACTGTCGAAGCTGGAAGCGCTCGATGATATGCATTAATTTATCAGCGTACTGTGAATCATTGGTGTAGCCGGTTTCGGCCAGCCCTTGTGCCCAGCCCTGAAGGTCGTCGCCTTCCTGGAACAATGCAGGGTGATTGCGTGCGATATGGATGCTGTGGGCCCGCCAGTTTTCCCAAGCGCTATCGTAGGGTTTTCCCTCAAGCGGCTGGCCGAAGTGGTTGTTGTCTCCCTGTTGCTCCGGGAGGTTTCCAGCCTGGCTTTCCAGCAGCGCCTGAGCCATTTTGATACTGGCGGGGATGCCGTATTTGTCATGCTCTGCTCTGGCTACCCGGGCAAACCGGCGGATGTAAGCCTCCGCTTTGGTTTCATTCATCTGGTCATGGACCGGTCTGCTGCCTTTGTAAGAAATGGCTTGTGCCACACCCATTTGGTCCTCACTGCTGCGGGACTCATCGTCGGCCAGTCCGGACAGCGGAGCTTTGATGTTGAAAGACAACTGAATGTTTTTTCGGGTAATGATAAAAAAAGCAATAGCAGCGAGTGCGAGCTTAAACCAGGGCAGGCGCATGCTGCTAAACTGCCCGTTGGTAGCCCGGTGAAACCGGAAGCGCAATGCAGTCGTCAGCTTCTGTATCCCAAGGAGGAGCCGTTGCAGTGCCTGTTCCGGGTTGAGCAGGTTTTCCCGGCGGTTCCGAACACCGGTGCGGCGGTTTTCATTGAGCTCGTGCAGCCGCTCGCGCTCTTTGATTTTGTACTGTGATGGCTGGGAAGCACTCATATTTGGTGTATTTTGTTGAAAACTTTTGTATCTTAGGCAACAAATCGCGGCATCCGGTGCCGTTCGGTACAAATATAAAACAAAAAGTTTTTTAAAGGCAAGTTTTTGCAAACAATTTAGTTTTAAAATATGGGCAACTTTTCAGATAATCTTGTGAATCAGAGGTTTAGCCAGGTTTATTATGCGCTCGAGAAGCATCAGTTGATAAAAGGCAAGTCTGATATCGCCAAGCGCCTCGGGACTTACAACCATGTTATCAATAGCATATTGAAAGGGCAGCGCAACATCACGGTTGATCAGCTACACCGGCTTTTCGATATATATGGTGTCAACGCCAACTATATATTTGGCGTAGAGGAAGATATGTTTCAGGAAGGGGTGCTGTCCCCCTCAGATATCCCTGCCCGGGCTATGGAGGACCGCCAAATCAGCGGGCGGAATAACATCACGCTGGTCCCGGAACGGGCCCTGGCCGGTTACGCGCTTGAGCATCAGGATGGGGATTACCTGAAAAACCTGAGCAAGTTTTCGGTCCCTCATCTGGAAGGGGAACTGATTGCATTTGAAATCAGCGGCGATAGCATGATGCCAACAATAACGAACGGCGACCTCGTCGTATGCGAACCTCTTGAGAGCGGAACCTCCCTGCGGGATAATAATGTATACGTAGTCGTGACAGATGTGGTCGTGGCCAAAAGAATACAGCAGGTCCGCGATGGGGATCAGGTAACAAGTCTCCGACTGATTTCGGACAATGATTCGGTATATAAGCCTTACGAAGTTGAGCTGGATGATATCCGTCAGTTGCTGAAGGTCAAGTGCCGGTTAACCTCCTACGCAATTTCATAGGCACCTGAGCAAAATAGCTGGTAATGAGCGGTTTGCTTCGGGCAGAAGCGGGCCTCTCCGGAGCGTCCGCTGCTCCTACGAAAAAAATATGTGGATTAATGTAAAATTACCCTATTGAGGGTATACTTGGATTTGAAAAACTCTATATATTTGTCCACATAATCTTGGGGGCACTAAAAGCAAGATGTGACTTCCAATCTCATGAACTAATTTAACCATACTACTAGATGTATGTTTATAAAAACGACGACCCAGCGCATGCCCATGCAACCCAACTCTCACACATTTTGCCGATTAAGGCGAATGTCCATTCCTTTTACTTACCAATAGACCTATCAATCACAGGCACTGCGAACTAAATCTCCGGCATCGCTTTCAGAAAAACGCTGAAACATCCGGCAGATTATAACGATACATTGAGTTCGTTACCGAATCGACGACGAACTCAACTTGAAGATTGACCTTTTTACCTAATTTTTTCAAACAAATCGTGATCTTTATGGAACAAACGAATACATTCGTTTCCCCATCACGCCTGATCCGTGCAGTAATGTTACTGCTGGCAGTAAGCTTCAGCGCGACCTTTGCGTCCGCTCAGTGTACTCCGCCGGCTAACGTTGATGTCACGCCTGGATGTGATGGATCCGTTACTATCAGCTGGGACGCTGTTGCAGCGGCCAACTCCTACACCGTAGATGTGGAGGACACTGGCGGCGCCCCGGTGGTGAATTTCGTCAACATGACTACCACGTCACTGACGATTACCCCGGGTACCCTGATCCCCGGCGACACTTACTTCTTCGCAGTGACTGCGAACTGTGGCACGTCCACAACTGCGTCTTCGCAGGGAGTAATCCAAGGCGCAGATGTCTTTGACCTGCCGCCGACTATCAGCATTACCAACGTTACCAACTCCAGCTGCCCGGGTACTTTTGATGGCAGCTTCACGGTGACGGTGAATGATGCCTGCGGTGCTTTTTACAACGTTGGCGTAGGTGGTACTACATTCTTTAATGTGCCTGCCGGCACCTCTATTCCTTTTTCCGGCCTCAGCGGCTCTGTAGCAGGCACTACTTACAATGTGAGTCTTTCACTGGCTTCTGCAGGCGGTTGCAACTACGATGGGGCTTGCGTTGCTGCAGTTTCTGCTTCAACGACGCTGTTCTCAGCAGACGCTACTCCTCCGACGATGACGGTATCTGACGCTTCCGGCGCTACGCCGGCTGCTTCTCAGACACTGAGCGCACCGGAAGGCGAGTGCGGCGTACAGCGCACCTGGTCGGTCATGGCATTCGACAACTGTGGTTTGCCCACTCTTGATGCCAGCATCACCAACCCGAACCTCGGCGTATTCCCGACGGCTCAGCTGGTACAGCTGAACAACGCTCCGACTTTCGCGCTGGAGATTTTCGCTGCAGTGGGTACGAACACCATCACCATCACCTCTACGGATGCTGACGGCAACAGCATTACTGAGACGTACACCATCACCGTACCGGACGTACGCCTGCCTGAGATTGCAGGCCCTGGCGACATGAACATCGAGATCCCGGCTTGTGATACAGACGGCGTCCCTGTAAACTGGACCGTATCTGTAACCGACGACTGCGATGCGCAGCCGGCGCTGGTACAGACTGCGGGCCCGGAAAGCGGCGATCAGCTGCTTGCTGGCAACTACACCGTATCTTACGAGGCGACTGACGACTTCGGCAACACGGCTACCTACAGCTTTGATATCAACGTAGAGCAGTCTCCGAGCCCGGCTCCGATTGTGGACATCTCCGGCAACGGACAGTTCAACGTGCTGTCTTGCGAAGAGGATGCATTCATCGTCTTCTCCGGTAACATCTACGACTGTGATATCACTTCAAGCAGCAACGTTGCCGGCGATATCAGCATAAGCAGCCCGGACCTTAACATTACTTACACCAACCCACAGGACGGCTTTGCATACTTCGAGGCTACCGGTTTCCTGACGCCAGGCACTTACCTGATCGAAGTAGAGTACGACGGCGTAGTAGTCGACCACCTGGTTGACGTTGTTCAGGACGAGGACCAGCCGGCTACCATTACGATGCCGGGCAACCTGACTTTCCTGGCAGGTGCATGCCAAGATGCAGCTAACGTAAGCGTTGCAGTACAGGTTTCTGATGACTGTGACACGGACCTGTCTGGCGCAACTGTACTGGTAGACGGTTCTTCCAACGGCGTTGTATACGGCACAAACGGCGTATACTTCTTCAACGGTGAGCTGAGCGGCGGTACGCACACGCTGACGGCTTCTTATACTGATGGCGACGGCAACACGAGCAGCCAGGAAGTTACCCTGACTGTAAATACACAGCCGGACAACTGGGCTCCGATCGTAGTTTATCCTGCTCAGACCATCACTGAAGAAATTGATGCTTGCTCTGCAATGGAGTCTGCTAATGTATTCTTCAATGTAACTGCTACAGACAACTGCGAAGGCGGTGAGTCTGGTGCTGCAGTTTCCAATGGTTTCTCTGGCCCTTATGCTCCGTCTAACTGGACCCTTGAGAGCTTCGATCCGAACGACCCTGCTGAACTGCTGCAAGTTACTCCTACGACGCTTCGCATTGAGTCCGGAGCAGACGATGGAGGCTTTGCTTCTATCCCCATGGCTGCTGCTGGTACGCTGAGCTTCGACTATGAATACCTGCAGGAGGCAGTATTCGTTGACGACATCATCATCATTGATGTTGACGGCACTATCTTGCTGCAGGTCGACTTCGATAACAACCAGGACAATGCTGGCAGTGGTACCATCAATGAAGATGTACCGGCTGGTGCTATCCTGATGGTTTCTTTGGAAGGCGATGGTTTTGCAACTGGCGGGACAATTTCCTTCATCGAGCTGACTAACTTCTCTGCTCCGATCCCAGCTGGCGGCGCTGCCGGCCCTGGCATCGACCTTACTGTACAAATCAACGGTCAGGACCTTGACTTCCTGCCGATGAGCAATACTTTTGTTGCAAACGTAGACGCCAACACCTGCGAAACAGTAGTGATCACAGCTACTGACGCTGCTGGCAATACCCGCACGGAGAGCTTCCAGGTTTGCGTTGAGAAGGAGGAGACTCCGGAATACAACCTGGCTTGTAATGACCTCGTTAACGTAACGCTGGACGACAACTGCCAGCGCGTGATCACTGCTGACATGGTGCTCGAAGGCGAGTTCGGCTGCCTGGAGAATGAAGACTTCCTGGTCAACATCGTGGACGGCGCGAACAACTTTAGCAACACCCTGCCTGGTCACGGTACGTTCTTCTATGAAGTATCTCTGCTGCCGGAACTGCTGGAAGTGCAGGGCTTTAATGGCCCATTTGCGCCGAACCAGTGGACGGACATGTCCCCGACTGTAAACCTTCAGGGTGTGGACGTGGGTACTACTCCGGACGCTATGTTTGAGTTCTCTACGGATAACAGCACACTGACGCTGTCCTCTGAAGATGATTTAGGCGGATTAGAGTCTGTAGTGGTTTCTGCAGAAGTACCGGCTGACGGTACAATCTCCTTTGACTGGAACTTTACCACGGTTGAAAACGACCAAATCTTCCTGTTTGAAGTATTTAGCTACTTCATTATCGACGGAAATGGAAATATTACAGAAACTGCTCTTGCCAATAGCCAGGGGCCGGTCCCGGCTAATGGTTCTGTTACCGTTGACGTAGAAGCTGGAGATATTATCCTGTTCGGCTACGGTAGCGGCGGCGGTCAAAGCATCCCGGGCAACCAGGGTACAGCTACTATCTTTGACTTTGAATTCGAGCAGTCTGAAGTACAGGAGTTCCCTGGCAGCTTCGAGCCGTGCCACGGCCAGATCGTTGCTGAGGACAAAGACGAGCCTACCATCGAGTGCCCGGAGAACACCGGCACCGGCACCATCGTGCGGAACGCTTA
>CAJXXJ010000014.1 GCA_913062745.1 uncultured Phaeodactylibacter sp. | reverse complement strand
CGGTGTGGACGTTCTCTTCGCCCCACGCGACCGCGAGCGGCAGGACGTAGCGGTGCGCGCTGCCGTCGGCGAGTTCGACCTCGAGGATCTGCAGGCACAGGCCCTCGGCGCCCTCGCGCAGGACCGCGGTCGGCCCCATCCCGATGCGCGCGACGGCGGCGTCCTTGGCGGCGAACCAGCGCTGGTTGCGGGCGAACGGCACGAGCGCCTGGCGCTCCAGCGAGCGCCGGTTGGTGGGATCGTCCAGCGCCGACCACCCGTCGCGCATGACCACGGTGACGAAGTCCGGCAGCGGCTCGGGGATGGTCTGATGCCAGCTCGGCACTTCGGCCTCCTCCGCCAACAGGAACCAGTAGAAGCCGTAGGCTGGCAGCGTCAGCAGATACGGCAACTCGCCGATGGGGGGAAACGGCGTGCGTCCCAGCAGCTCCACCGGCACGCGCCCGGCATAGACCGCCAGATCCAGCTCCACCGGCTGGGCGTGGCGCGACAGGTTCACCACGCACAGGATGACCTCGCCCTGATGCGCCCGGCTGTACGCGAAGATCTTGCGGTTGCCGGGATAGATGAACTCGAGCGAGCCGCGCCCGAAGGTCTTGTGGGCCCGCCGCACCGAGATCAGCCGCTTCATCCAGTTCAAGAGCGACGACGACGACCGGGTCTGGGCTTCGACGTTGACGGTCTCGAAGCCGTAGATCGGGTCCATGATCGTCGGCAGGTAGAGTTCCTGCGGATTGGCGCGGCTGAACCCGGCGTTGCGGTCGGGCGACCACTGCATCGGCGTCCGTACACAATCGCGGTCGCCCAGGTGCACGTTGTCGCCCATGCCCAGCTCGTCCCCGTAGTACAGCACCGGCGTGCCGGGCAGGCTGAACAGCAGGGAGTTCATCAGTTCGATCTGCTGCCGGTTGTTATCCAGCAGCGGGGCCAGCCGGTGGCGGATGCCGAGGTTGATCCGGGAGGAGGCATCCTTGTTGTAGGCCCGGTACATATAGTCGCGCTCCTCATCCGTCACCATCTCCAGCGTCAGCTCATCGTGGTTGCGCAGGAATATCCCCCATTGGCAGTTCTCCGGAATTTCCGGCGTCTGCTCGATGATGTCAATGATCGGGTGGCGGTCTTCCATCTTGATTGACATAAACATGCGCGGCATGATCGGGAAGTGGTAATTCATATGGCACTCATCCCCATCTCCAAAGTAGGAGGCCGAGTCTTCCGGCCACATATTGGCTTCCGCCAAAAGCATCACATGCGGTGCCCGTTTTTCCACCCGGGCGCGTAGCTTCTTCAGGAAAGTATGGGTCTCCGGCAGGTTCTCGCAATTGGTGCCGTCGCGCTCAAACAGGTAGGGGATGGCATCGAGCCGGAAGCCGTCCACACCCATATCTACCCAGAAGTCGATGATTTTGAAAATTTCCTCCTGCACCCGCGGGTTGTCAAAATTGAGATCCGGCTGATGGCTGTAGAAACGGTGCCAGTAGTAGGCACCAGCCTCGTCGTCCCAGGTCCAGTTTGATTTCTCAAAATCCTGGAAAATGATGCGTACATCTTTGTAGCGCTCGGTGGTTTTGCTCCAGACATAGTAGTCCCGCTCCGGGCTGCCTACCGGTGCCCGGCGTGCCCGCTGAAACCACGGGTGTTGATCGGAAGTGTGGTTGATGACCAGCTCTGTGATGACGCGCAGCCCGCGCTTGTGGGCCTCCTGCATCAGCGTTTTAAACTGCCGTACGTCGCCGTAGTCCGGATTGATCGAGTAATAGTCAGATATGTCGTACCCGCCATCGCGCTGCGGAGAAGGGTAGAAGGGGAGCACCCAGATTGCAGTGACGCCCAGTTCCTGCAGATAGTCGAGCCTTTCAATCAGCCCGTTAAAATCACCAATGCCATCAGAATTGCTGTCCTGAAAGGCTTTGATGTGTAATTCGTAAATAATTGCGTCTTTGAACCACAGTGGGTCCTGATCCAGGTGGAGGTCGTTTTCCGGCATTTCGTATAGTCGTATTTGTGAGGTTCCCAGGTATGCCAATCATTCGGCATACATGCGACCTGCAGTGGTATTGCAAGCCGCTCTGTTAAGCTTATATACAACTATTCAAGGAAAAAACTAAGGGATGGGTTCGGGAATCCACCTCGGGTATGCAGGATTATTCCGGCTTATTGGTGTCGGGAATGGCCTGGTTCGCTGATATTACAAGCGTAAACCACTAATGCATCCGGTCTCCCCGCAGCTCCAGTTCCTCCATGATTTCAGCTTCCCGCTGCAGGTATTCTTTCCAGCGCTGCCGGACTTTATCCTCCGGGCAGTAGGCTTTTGCCAGGTCCAGGAACAGCCGGTAGTGGCCAGCCTCCGCTACCATGAATTTATGGTACCACTCTTTCAGGTCTTCATCGTTGATATTGAGGGAAAGCAGGCGGAAGCGCTCACAGCTGCGGGCCTCAATCAGCGCGCAGGTCAGCAGGCGTTCCAGCAGGCGCTCCTCGCGGCTCGACCCTTTTTTCTGGAAAGCCAGCAGTTTGTTGACATACTCGTCTTTACGCTGCCGGCCCAGCTTCAGCCCCCGCTTGTCGAGTTCCTTCAGCACCATGCGGAAGTGGCCCCACTCTTCGGTAACGATCGGTGCCAGGTCACGCACCAGCTCTTCGTGCTCCGGGTAGGCCTGAATCAGGGAAATGCAGGCCGTCGCCGCTTTTTGCTCACAGTAAGCGTGGTCGGTCAGGATCTCTTCCAGGTCCATTTCTGCCATATTCACCCAGCGTGGGTCCGTCGGCAGTTTAAGCCCAAGCATTTGCACGGCTCTCAATTCTTCTTCCCGGCTGCGTACGTTCATGATATCCAGATTTTTTAGAAAGGCCGAAGATACAAAATCAATCCTGTTCCAGGCAATTCACCTGATCGATGAAAAAGCCGGGGTCGTAAATCTGATACTCTTCGTACCCACTGCTCCAGGACACAATCACGCTGTTCACTTCATTGCGGCGCAGGGAATTGAACTGCCCCTGACTGATGGGGTAGTGCACCCGGTACGTCAGCAGTTTGGTGGTGGTATCATAAGTGCCCTTTACCATTTCGCCGGAGTAGAGCGTAATGAACTGGTTGTTGAGCATTTTAACCATCAGGTAGCTGCCTTTTTCGATAAAACCGTACGCTTCGCTGGCGTTGGGGTAGGCAAAAGTGAGGTCGAGCGAGAGCAGGCGGTAGCCGCCCAGCTGTGTAAGGGACGCTTTGCAGGTCAGGTATTCCTGATCTTCCAGATAAGGGCGCAGCCGCTCATCGGTAAACGTGAACAGGATTTCCTTGCGCAGGTCTTTCTGATAGCGGCCTTTTTCGTTGATCCCCTTGTAAGCGACCGCGCAGCGCTCGGCGGGCGGTGCCTGTATCACCTGATGGGTATGGGCAAACGGTGCATAGTTGTCGTCCAGAATAATATTCTCGTAGGAGTCGCCGGCCAGAATGTCCACGTCTTCGTACTGTTGGACTTGTTTTTTCTTAAGCTCCTGTTCGCGCAGATAATCTTCCACGTAAGTGCCACGCTCGGTAATTTGTTCCGCCGCGCTCGCTTCGTTGTGCGCAAGCGTAGCCTCCTGACGGGTCTCCGTTTCCATTTCGCGGGCCGACTTCAGCCGTTCTTCGATACGGCGGAGCAGCTCCTCGTTGCTGTCTCCGTTGGCAGCTACCTTATATTCCTTTTCCAGTGCAATGCGCTGCAGGCGGGCCTCTTCTGCCCGCTCCTCGGCAATGCGGGCGGCTTCCTTGGCCAGCTGTGCTTTGCGCTCAGCGATTCGGCGCAGGTCTTCCGTGGTGACGTCAATATCTCCGGGCAGCGGGTCGATCTCCACCTTCAGTACCGGGTAGGAATTGCTGCTGCCGTCTTCCTGTTTTTGAGCGCCCCAGGGGGTGATGGTGCCATCCTCATTGACGATGATGGCACGGCCGTTTTCATCCATGCGGATTTCCTGGGCAATCAGCTTTTGAGAGAAGGCGCAGAGCGATAGCAGCGCCAGAGCCAAAAAAAATAGTTTATTTTGCATATCCGAAGCGTTTTGGAATTATGCGGGCCACACCTGTTGGCAGGTATCCGTAGCGGCCCGTACCTGAATTCTTAAGATGATTACTATCTTGTCTGGAAGTGCTGCGCAAAGTGAGACACTAAAGTACGGAATATTTGCTATACGTCACAAATGCATGTTAAGTTTCAGCACATAAGGGCAAGAACGAAAAAACCAATATCATGAGAGCTACCCTTTTTCTGTTTGTACTCGCTGCCCTGGCCTGGGGCTGCGCCAACAACACGGACACCGCCGATACAGCGGATTTTAAAACCATTCCTGTGGAGTACCCGGAAACGGAGCGCGATACCAGCATCCGGGATACCTTCTCCGGTATAAGCGTTGCCGACCCCTACCGCTGGCTGGAAGACGACCGCGCCGAAGCGGTGGAAGCCTGGGTGAGCCGGCAGCAGCGGGTGACCGAAAATTACCTGAACGCGCTCCCGGGCAGGGCTGAGCTGCGCAGCCGCCTGAAAAAGCTCTGGAACTACGAGCGCTACACGGCACCGGTTAAGGCCGGCGATTTTTACTACTTTTTCAAAAACGACGGCCTGCAGGACCAGGATGTGCTCTACCGGCAAACGGAGCTGAACGGGGCAGAAGAGCTCGTGCTCGACCCGAACACCTTCTCCCGGGATGGTTCTGTGTCGGTGAGTGGCTACGCTTTTTCCGATGACGGCACCCTGATGGCGTACCAGCGCTCCGAGGCGGGCTCCGACTGGAAAACCATCTTTGTCAAAGACCTGGAAAGCGGGCGGCACCTTGCGGACACGGTGCGCTGGGTGAAGTTTTCCAATATCGCCTGGTATAAAGATGGGTTTTTCTATTCCCGCTACCCCAAGCCTAAAGAAGGAGAAGCTTACTCCGGCAGCAATCAGTTCCACCAGCTTTACTACCATCAGGTAGGCACGGCACAGGAAGAGGACGAACTGGTTTTTGCCGACCGCATCAACCCGCGCCGCAATGTGTACGCCTCAGTGACTGACGATCAGCGCTTTCTGGTGCTCAGCCAGTCCGAAAGCACGAGCGGCAATGCGCTTTACTTCCGGGACCTTACGGAGGACGGGCTGTTCTTTGAGCCGGTTGTGGAGCGCTTTGAGCACGACTTTGAGCTGGTGGGCAACGAAGGCCGCTTCCTGTACCTGCTGACCAACTACGGCGCGCCTAACCGCCGCCTGATTCAGGTGGATACCCGGCAGCCCGAGGAACGCTACTGGAAAGAAGTACTGCCCGAAACAGAAAATATGCTGCAGTCGGTAGAGATGATCGGCGGCAAATTCCTGACCAATTACCTGACGGATGCCCACAGCGCCCTTGCTCTTTACAGTACGGATGGCAAAATAGAAAAACGGCTGTCGCTGCCGGGCATGGGCACCGTAACGCAAACCGAAGGCAAAGCGGGGAGCACGGAAGCTTTTCTGAGCTATACGACTTTCCTTTCTCCGGGCACCATCTACCGGCTGGATTTGCAGGAGGAAAGCCTGCTGCCGTACAAACAGCCAGAACTGGACTTCGACCAGGAATACTATGAAGTCAGGCAGGTGACTTACCAGAGCTACGACGGCACTTCCATCCCTATGTTTATCATCAGCAAGAAGGGGCTGACGCTGGATGGCAGCCACCCCACACTGCTTTACGGCTACGGCGGCTTCAATATCCCCATTACTCCGGCTTTCAACCGTACCCGTTCCATGCTGTTCCCGCTGGTGCTGGAAAATGGCGGAGTGTGCGCTGTGGCCAATATCCGCGGAGGAGGCGAATTTGGTACAGCCTGGCACAAAGCCGGCACCAAGCATAACAAGCAGAACGTTTTTGACGATTTCCAGGCGGCCGCCGAGTACCTGATCGCCAATAAATACACCAGCGCTTCCAAGCTCGCTATACACGGCCGCTCGAACGGCGGGCTGCTCGTAGGTGCCTGCCTGACACAACGCCCCGATCTGTACGCGGTAGCCCTGCCGGCAGTGGGCGTGCTTGATATGCTGCGCTACCATCAGTTTACCATCGGCTGGGCCTGGGCTTCTGACTACGGGCGCGCGGATGAGGAGGAAGACTTCGATTATCTCTATGCCTACTCGCCGCTGCACAACGTAAGCAAGCAGGCTTACCCCGCTACGCTGATCACCACGGCTGACCACGACGACCGGGTGGTACCGGCGCATTCCTTCAAGTTTGCAGCCGCACTGCAGTACCATCAGCAGGGGGAAGAGCCGGTACTGCTGCGGGTGGAAAAAAGCGCCGGGCACGGTGCCGGGCAGTCAACAGCCAGCCTGATTGAACAAGCAGCGGATATGCTGGCGTTTATGTTTTACCATACGGAAACGCCAATCCGCCTGAGCGAAGGGGAGGAATAGAAAAATGGAATGATCTATCTTTTTGACATTGGTTTTTTGCCGGTCCGCATTTGGGATGTCCTTGATATCCTGATTGTCGGCTATCTGATCTACCAGATTTACAAACTGCTGCGGGGGAATATCGCCTTCAACATCTTTATTGGCGTGCTGACTCTGTACGTGGTGTGGTGGCTGGTCAATCAGCTGGAAATGGACCTGCTTTCGGCGGTGCTCGATCAGTTTGTCAGTGTCGGAGTGATTATCATTATCATTATTTTCCAGCCGGAGGTACGGCGCTTTCTGCTGTTTCTGGGCAATACCACTTTGCGGCAGCGCTCCAATTTTCTGGGGCGGATGATAGACCGCAACCTGGAGAATACGGAAGAAAAGGCGCGCCAGCTGCGGGCGATCCGCTCGGCGCTGCTGCGGATGAGCAAACGCAAGACCGGGGCACTGATTGTGCTTTCGGGCAACCTCAGCCTCGACGGCCTGGTGAGCTCCGGGGTGGATATGGATGCGGAAATCAGCGAACCGCTGCTGGAAAGTATTTTCAACAAGCATAGCCCGCTGCACGACGGTGCGGTGCTCATCAGCAACGGCAAGGTGAAGTCAGCCAGCTGCGTGCTCCCGGTTTCTGAAAACCCCAACCTCCCGAGCAGTGCCGGCCTGCGCCACCGGGCAGCAGTGGGGATCACAGAGCGGGCCAATGTGGCGGCTTTTGTGGTGAGTGAAGAAACGGGCACCGTCTCCATCGCCGTGGAGGGGAACCTGCGGCGCAAATTAGACGAAAAAGAGATAAAGAGTCTGCTGAGTGAGTACTACTAGTGAATCATTAAGGTGGGAGCGGGTGGAGGAGTTCCGGCTTTCCCGTAAGGAGGAGGAAGCCATTCAACAACTGCTAAAAGCTGCGTATTCGGTCTACCCGGAACGCACTTACTTCCGGCAGTTGCCTGATTTCCGTTATTTGGTATGGGAAGGGGAGGAGCTGCTTGCGCAAATGAGTGTAGCCTACCGCCTGGTCAATAACGGCGGCCAACTGCTGCGGGTGTTCGGCATCGCTGATTTGTGCGTCGCGCCTGAGCATCAACACCGCCAACTGGGCTCCCAGTTGCTGGAGCGGCTGGATGCGCTGGGCCGCGAGTCTGCCTGTGATTTCATTTTGCTGATGGCATCTGAGCCTGCCTTTTACCGCCGGCACGGCTTTGAGCCGGTATCCAACACCTGCCGCTGGCTGCTGCTGCACCGGGAAGAAACCCTGGGCATCGCTCAGCGCAGCATCGATCAGGCACTTATGGTCAAGCCCCTCGGCGATAAGCGCTGGCGGGAAGGCCTGGTGGACCTTATGGGGCCGATGATCTGAAAATGAAAACGGCGGCCGGAAAAAAATCCGCCCGCCGCTGTCGCTTTTGAGATGAGTGTTTCGGTTACTCTGCGAAACCACCGTAGTGCTTGCCGGTCTCCCACTCGTGCAGTGGCTGGTGTTCCGGCTCCTTCAGCTGAGAGTTGACCACCTTGCCGATAAAAAGTACGTGATCGCCCTCGTTACTGATGGTGTCCATCAGTTTGCATTCCAGGTAACCCAGCCCGCGGTCAAGTACCGGCGCGCCGGTTTCCGTGCCTTTCAAAAAGTGGTATCCATTGATCTTCTCCCCGTCGATCTTGCTATCTCCGGCAAAGTCATCCACGAGGCTGCGGTCGTCCTTGCCCAGCACATTGACGGCGAAAGCGCCCGCCTTGCCAATGGTTTCATTCAGGTCGCTGTCTTTGTGCACGGCCACGGTAACCATCGGCGGCTCAAAGCTAGTCTGCATCAACCAGCTGATGGTGCCGGCAGCGATATAATCCTTTTCGCGGGTGGAGAGCTCTGTGCGGCTTACGCGGGTAGTCAGGATATAGAATCCGTAGGTGATTTTTTCGAGTACGTCCTCTTTCAATTCAGTTACGCTCATTGCTTAAGATCTTTTTTAGTGGGAACGGAAGCCCCGGAGCGCATGTTCGCTCCGTTGCGGCAAAAGGCAGGCGTGAAAGTCCAGGGGGGATTGCGTCGTGTTTCTTCGGCAGGAATGGCAGAATTCCTTACCTTTGGACAGTTTGACAAGCTCCTACATCTGCCCCGGGCGGGGATAGATCAATTGGGGTGCCCCGGCAGCGACGCTCCGGCGGCCCTTCCACCAATCTGTTCTCCAACTACAGCAGCAATCTTTGGCTTTCGGGCAGCTCGTGCCTCAAACTGCGTCACCAAGTAACTATACAAAACAAGATCATTAAAAATGAGTGGAACTAAAGTAACGATTGAAAACGGAAAACTGACCGTACCTAATGACCCTATTCTGCCCTACATCGAGGGTGACGGCATCGGTCCGGATATTTGGGCGGCTGCCGAGCGTGTGCTCGATGCTGCGGTAGAGAAAGCATACGGCGGCGAGCGCAAGATTCACTGGAAGGAAGTACTGGCTGGCCAGAAAGCTTTTGACGAGACCGGCGAATGGCTGCCGGATGCTACGCTCGAAGCTATTAAGGAATACCTCGTGGCCATCAAAGGCCCGCTGACCACCCCGGTAGGCGGCGGTATCCGCTCCCTGAACGTTGCGCTGCGCCAGAAGCTGGACCTATACGCCTGTGTGCGCCCGGTGCGCTGGTTCACAGGGGTGCCCTCCCCGGTGAAAAACCCCGGCGCTATTGACATGGTCATCTTCCGCGAAAATACTGAAGACATCTACGCCGGCATCGAATACCTGAACGGCACGGAAGAAGTCGACAAACTGAAGCAATTCCTGATGGACGAGATGGGCGTCACGCAGATCCGTTTCCCGGACACGGTCTCTCTCGGCATCAAGCCGGTATCTGTGGAAGGCACGGAGCGCCTGGTACGCTCGGCGATCGAGTACGCGCTCGACCAGAAGCTGCCATCGGTTACCCTGGTACACAAGGGCAACATCATGAAGTTTACAGAAGGGAAATTCAAGGACTGGGGCTACGAACTGGCAGAGCGTGAGTACGGCGAAAAGGTATGGACCTGGGCACAGTACGACCGCCTGGTAGCGGAAAAAGGCAAGGAGGCAGCCAATAAGGCACAGCAGGAAGCACTGGATAATGGCGCGCTGCTGATCAAGGATTCCATCGCGGATGCCTTCCTGCAGCAGATCCTGACCCGCCCGTCTGAGTATTCCGTTATCGCTACGCTCAACCTGAACGGCGACTACGTATCTGATGCGCTGGCCGCACAGGTAGGCGGCATCGGTATCGCTCCGGGTGCGAATATCAACTACACGACCGGCCGTGCTATCTTTGAGGCTACCCACGGTACGGCACCCAAGTACGCCGGGCTCGATAAAGTCAACCCCAGCTCTGTCATCCTCTCCGGTGAGATGATGCTGCGCTACATGGGCTGGAACGAAGCTGCCGAGCTGGTAATTAAGGGCGTGGAAGGCGCTATCTCCAAAAAGCGCGTCACCTACGACTTTGAGCGCCTGATGGAAGGAGCTACGCTGCTGAAGTGCTCTGAATTCGGTACCGAGATCATCGAGAATATGTAAGCGCTTTCGCGAAAAGCGTAAAGCAAAAAAAACAAAGCCCGCTGCGAGTGTATCGCAGCGGGCTTGTTTTTTTACCCTCTTTATATCAGAAGGTCAGGATAGAACAGTATTGATTACTGAACAACGATGAACTGCTTGGTAGCAACGCCTTCGTTGGTCATCAGAATCATCTGGTAGTTACCAGCCGGCAGGTTAGTGGTCGGCATCTGGATCAGTTCGTTCTTCAGGCTGTCAAACTGGCGGACACCCATTACGCGGCCATCCATGTTGGCAATAACCACCTGAGCTTCCTGCGGCTGCTCAAGCTGCAGGCCTACAGAAATCTGGTTGCCTGCCTTGATCGGGTTCGGGAATACCTTCAGGCTGTTCTCCGGCAGCTGCTGAGCATCAGCAGATACGGCAACATCCAGCTCCATACGGATTACCGCAGCCGGCTCCGGCCCAAAGCCACCGAGGAACCACTGATTGTCCGGCTGATACAGCACGGTGCTAATCTGGTAGTAGTCGATGCTCTCGTTGAACGTCTGGAAGAAGACGTTGGTATCATCTGCGTACAGGCAGGAGATGAAGTAACGGCCGTTCGGCTCGAGTGCAATCGGCTCCAGCGTGAAGCTGGTCGGTGTGGTCGTTACCAGGTCGAAGTTTTCAGCATCGTCCGGGTAGGTGAACGCACCGAAGCCAAGTACTTCAAGGCTATCCTTGTTGTTGATGGCAAAGTTGGAGAAGTCTTCAGCTACGCCATCACGTACTTTGTACACCAGCAGGTCGATTTCGCTGCCTGGCAGGTTTGCTGGCTCGTTCAGAACTGCACCGGAAGTAATCGGGCCTACGGTGAATTCCACGCCATCAGCCGGAGCAGGGCCCATGCGGTAGTAGTTGGCGATTTCGTAGTCGCCGCCACCGGCAGGCTGGAAGCCAATAGTCGGCCCGTTCTCTTTGGAGAAGAGATTTTCGGTTACGAAGAAAGCTCTGGCAATCTGATTGTTGTTCGGGTTGAAGTCATCAGCACTGCGGGAAAGTACGTTGTACACCACGCGGTACTCACCAATTTCCAACTCGTCCGGTACAAACAGGTTTTCGAACGTCAGCGTGTCTTTAGTGAACGGTGGGAACTGTCCGGTGATGCTGTCGGCAAATATTTCTACAAAGTCACCGGAAGTTTCATCCAGTTGCAGGATGCGCGCCAGCGCTACAAACTCCTGTACGGTATCTTTGCCGATGTTCTCAACAGAAACGGTAAAGCCGAAGGTATCCTGGTCGATCTGAGACTCAGGCTGTGCGAAGCTTGCCGGAGGGTAGAAGTAATAATCCGGGATGCTCAGCTCCTGTGATACCGGCGTTTGTATTACTACATCATCGATGATCCAGAAGTAGTAGTTGCCACCGCCGCCCCATACGAAACGGAAACGGAAGTCTTCGTTATTGGCAGCCCATTCCGAAACATCGATAAACTGAACGTCGTCCGGGCCGGAAGTAACGTTAGCGTCTGCAGCGAGATCATCATTAAGTGGTACAGGTACTGTCACCCAGTCCTGGCCACCATTTGCAGAAACCTCCAGAATAGCCGCTGCGTCAAAGTAGCGGAAATACTGATTCCACTTCAGGAAGACAAACTCCTGGCCGGAGCAGTCAACGATAGGGGAAGTAAGGGTAGCGGTCTGCGGCGCCGGGAACGGACCCTCGCCGATAGCCACGCCACCGTTGTCATAGGCATCAGAGTTGAACATAGCTGCACCGTTAGAAGCAGTAGCGGAGCCAATCGGCCCGCGGGTGCCCCAGAACAGAGCCGGAGTGGGTACGCCGTCAATCTGTACGCTGTCTGCCAGTCCGTCCGGAGTCCATTGCCAGACTGCGCCTTCCGGGTCGCCAGGACCAACTTCCCAGGTTTCCGGAATACCGCCGTCGAATTCTTCCACGAACAGAGTGTCCTGAGCATTGACTGAAAATGCCAGCGCCAGCACAGGCAACAGGGTAAGTAACAATTTTTTCATAGATAGCTAATTGGTTAAATAAATTGTATGTTAACAGTGAATGTGAAATGTAAATGTAAAATTAATTTCCATGCCCGAAAGGCTTCCCGCCAAAAAGAATTCTGTTTGGTCTACCGTACAACAAAAGCAGGGTACAGCCATAAACGTACTGAACAAACAGCTCAGTCGTATATTGGCTTTGGCGAAAATCTGGGGTGGAAAACGAGGATGCCTGAACAGACAAACCAACGACTGGGCGGTTTTCGGTCTGAATCAGTCAGTAATGCCTGCTTTGTGTCGGGGATACGTACTTTAGCCCGAAAAACAGAGGTCAGCTTACTTATGCTGATTTTTATCAGTAAACCGGTAGATGGAGTGGGATGCCCCATCTGTTTCCTGCCGAAGCAGAGCGGGCAATGCATAAGCGCACTGCGCCGTCTTCCGGCTAAAGGTAGTAAGTATCAGGCAGAAAAAGAAGTGCCGCAGCCACAGGTGTCCGTAGCATTCGGGTTGTTGAAGGAAAAACCCCGGTTGTTGAGCCCTTCTTCCCAGTCGATCTCCATGCCCAGCAGGTAGATGCCGTGCGACTTTTGCATCAGTACCTTGATGCCTGAAACTTCGTACACCTCATCATTCTCTTTCGGCACATCGAAGCCCAGCATATAGGAAAAGCCCGAACAGCCGCCGCCTTTCACTCCGATGCGCAGCCCGTGTGCCTCATCGATTTTCTGATCTCTGCGGATTTGCTGCAGCGCCTTTACTGCACCTTCTGTCAATTTGATAGGAGCTTCCTTTTGAGTGATCACTTCGCTCATACTGGTAAATGTGTTTTTAGAGTTTTGCTCTTACAGTGGGCGGATGATTGGCACCACTTCCTAAGTCAACAGCCCGGAATAGCGTTTGGTTTTTAAAAGCACGCGGCTTGACTACAGTACAAATATAAGCCCTACCTTTGGGGGCTCAAAAACAGCTAACATGGAATTTTTGCTGGAACTGCTTAAACTGACGATACCGGGCCTGCTGGTCTTTCTGGCCGCCTACTACGTTTTGAAAACCTATCTCGACAGTCAGCTGCGGCGCGAGGAGATCAAGCTGCAGCGCGAGCGCCGGGAGGCTACGCTTCCGCTAAAACTGCAGGCCTACGAGCGCCTGTCGATGTTCTGCGAGCGCATTACCCTGCCCAACTTGCTGCTGCGGGTGCGCAAAGACGGTATGAATGCCGGCACGCTGCGCCTGGGGATGCTGCTGGACCTGCAACAGGAATACGAGCACAACATCACGCAGCAGGTATACGTCTCCTCCCAGCTCTGGGAAATCATCAAGATTGCCCGCGAAGAGAGCATAGACCTCATCTCGATTGCCGCACAGGATGTCAGCAAGGAAGCAGATGCCCGGGAGCTGGCTCAGCAGATTTTCAAACTGCTCAACGAGCGCGAGTCCCTGGCCGTCGAAAAAGCCCTGCTCGCTATTAAGAAGGAAGCGGCCGCACATTTGTCCTGATAAAATAACCCTGCGGCTTTCATATGTGGCCGCAGATTTGTATATTGCAGGTACCAAGGGGGCGGTGGGTTTCACGACGTGCCCCAAAAGTGCATAGACAAACAAACAAAAACATTAGCAAATAACCGTCTCGCCTTTTGTACGCTTCCCTTTTTGCGGTTGTGCGCCGCAGCCTTAGTACACCATGTTGGAATATATCAATAAAATGATTTTTCAATTATGGACGCTTCTAACCAATATGCGTTGTTGCTGTGCGCCTTGCAGCACTTTGGCATACCCGTTACCAATTCAGACGGGACTGCAGTAGAAGTAGCGGGCGGATACAAAATACGTACCCTCGCTGCGAAGGAGGTGTATGCATTGCAGCTTGGCGAAAAAACGGAACAGCAATTTTCAGATGTGGTACGGCTCTGCAGCTACCTGCAGCAGCAGGTCAGTGCTGCGTCGGGGCATGACGAAACGGGTTGACCGCTTTGCGGATATGCGCCGGCAAGCCTGCGTACAGTAGCATGGAAAACTCATTCGTAGTGATATTGCTGTCATTTGAAAAGCCCGTGCGCAGGTCCGTCAGCGTTTTGCCTTCGTAATACAACCGGATAACGGCCAGTTCGGATGGCTCCTCATTCAGGCGCACCTGAATCGGCACCGGATTGCGGTTGCCCCGGTAGAACAGATGCATGCCTGCCTCTCCGCTCATCAGGCTGCTCACGCCCAGCCCTTTGATTTCTATAGCCTGCTCCTCTTCCAGTACCTTGTGTGAAAAGTCAAGCTCGGCCAGTATGCGGGCGTACAATTCCAGTAGATAAGTTATTTCTTCCCCGCCCATGCCTTCCACATTGGAAGTTATGGTGAGCCTTACCTGCATTGGTTCTTCTGCCAGAAGCGCCCGGAGCTGCAGCTCCAGGAAAGCTACCTTCAGGAAATAGTTATAAAACTCCGTCTTCAGGCTGTCAAACTGCACATTCGCGTACCGGTAGGCATCGCTGATTTCCTCTATGCCTTCCTGCTGAAATAACAGGTCCCGAATATTTTCCCGGATGCCTTTTGCAAAATCTTCCCGCCGCGGCACCAGCTTCACAGCCTTTAGGCGCAGAGGGATGGCCGGGCCAATTTTGTAATAACGGTCCCGGAAGCCCAGGCTGATATTCTGCGTTTCCTCCTGCACCTGAGCTACCTTCGCCTTGTAATCGTAGTATTCCCACCCCAGCTCACTGCTCGATGCTCCATCGGTAAACACTACCGGGCCGGCGCTGCTGTAGTCTGCTTCGTAGCGCTCCAGTCGCTCGCGCACATGCTCCAGGGCACGCAGCAGGCGCAGGTAGAAGGGTTTGCCCCGGGTTTCCTCCGGTGTAGCCGGCAGCCAGCCGTTATCAAGCCGGCTGGCGAAAGAAAGCGGGCGGATTTTCGGGCGCAGCGACTGATCCTGCAGGTAAATGTCCATCAGGAGCGGCACATCCGTATGCGTGTGGACCAATTGCTCAGCGGACAGAGCGGTAAGGTCTTTCTCGATTTGCCGTTTCAGTGCCCGACCACCCATACGGGCATCGAAGCCCCGCTGCGCCACCCACTGCAGGGCAGGCTGCTCGATATTCAGAATCGTGGCGCGGCGTACAAAGCCATCGCGTTTGAGCAGTTCCTGTATCTGCAGGCGGGCAATGCCGAGGATGTGCTCCGGCTGCAGCGGGTTGAAAATAATCGTCTGATCAATACGGTTAAGCAGCTCAGGCCGAAAGAACCGTTCCATTGCCCGGCGGTAGGTATCTGCCAGCCGACTATTATCGGAGCCGAAGCCGAGCTGATGGCCCGCTTCGGAGGCACCGATATTAGAGGTCATGATGATAATGGTGTTGCTAAAATTGACCGTCCGCCCCAGGCTGTCCGTCAGGCGGGCATCATCCAGCAACTGCAGCAGCAGGTCGTGCACCATCGGGTGGGCTTTCTCAATCTCATCCAGCAGTAATATGCTGAAGGGCTGATACCGCACCGCTCCGGTTAGCTGCCCTTCCGGCTGCCCGGGCCCGCCCACCAGCCGTTCCAGGCTGCCGCTGTCGATGTACTCGTTCATATCAAAGCGCAGCAACTGATCCTCACTACCCTTTAGGAACTTACTCAGCACTTTAGCCGCTTGCGTCTTGCCTACTCCGGTGGGCCCCACGAACAGAAAGGAGGACAGGGGGCGCTGCGGGTTGTTCAGCTTGGCTTTCACCAGATGGATAACATCAGAAAGGGCCCGAACGGCTTCCGGCTGCCCGACCAGTTCCCGGGCGATCAGCCGGGCGGTCTCTTCCTTTTCTTCAGCGGCTGAGACGTCAAAAATCTGTTCCTGCAGCCCGCTGTACGCCATGAACTCCTGCCGTACCTCCGGCGCATCCACCACGCCCTGCCGGTACTTGACGCAGAGCTGTTCGAGCAGGCGCAGCACACTGCCCGGGAGCGGCTTATCCCGCAGGAAGTTGCGCTGTATATCCAGCAATTGGTGCAGGGCCTGCAGCTTGATCTCCGTATCGTGTTCCTGCTCCAGGCGGCGGCGCTTTTCCAGGATGATGTCAATGGCCGTTTCGAGCGGCGGTGGCTCCATGCGGATGACGCGGAAGAGGTTGCTGAAGCGGCGGCCTCTTTCCTGCACCGTCTTCCATTCTTCCGGGGTGGCAATCAAAATCAGCTGCAGCTCACGCTTTTCCAGGTAAGGGCGCAGCACATCAGCCAGGGTCATGTCATTACTGGCCGATTTGCCA
>CAJXXJ010000013.1 GCA_913062745.1 uncultured Phaeodactylibacter sp. | reverse complement strand
AAAATTCATGTGGCCGTATTTCTGTGCAGAGGCCAGTCCGGTACCAAGCAAGAAAAAGGCGGATAACAAAAGAAACTGCTTCATCATAGTATTTTTTACTGTGTGCGCAAAAGTAGCCTTGTTCCGGCGTTGTGCCAATTAAAATGTATTAAAATATAGTTAGCGGGGGGTTAAAGCCGCTTAGGTTCAAACAAAAAATGTTTAAATAGATTGGTTTTAAAAACAAAAGGTTTTATTTTTGTGTCAGACCTCCTTCTTTTGACACAAAAAAATGGTTCTGATGAATAAGCCCCTTTCTCCTCTACCACTGCGCGAACGCGCCTACGGCCTCGGCCGGGAAGCCGGAAAACACCTGCACCGCCACTGGCTGAAAGCCGCTTTGCTGGGCGTTGCTGCCTATATGGCTTACGAAAAGGATATGGACATCAACCTGCAGCTGAGCAATGCCCCTGTGGCGGTAATCCGGTCTGCAGCACAGCCGGCTGCCACTCAAGCGGTAGCGGCCACGGTGAGCTACCGCCCCGAAGCCCGCCCGATGAATACGTCCCACCTAAACGCCAACCCGGCACCAAAGCAGCGTCCGGCCACTGCGGCTGTGAAGGAACGAGACAAGGAGCCCAGAAATGTCAGCAACCTGGCTAACACCTACTCCAACCTGACCGCCGGGGACAAAGGCACTGCAACGAGCGAGTCCCCAAAAACGGTACAATCCAAACGGCAGAAACAGAAGCATTACATCAAGCGCTTTGCCAAAGTGGCGCAGATGGAAATGGAGAAGTACGGCATACCGGCGAGTATCACCCTGGCGCAGGGCCTGCTGGAAAGCAACGTGGGAGAAAGCAAGCTCGCCAGCCACAACAATAATCACTTCGGCATCAAATGCTTTTCGCGCAGCTGCCGCCCGGGCCACTGCTCGAATTTTACGGACGACAGCCACAAGGACTTTTTCCGCAAATACAAAAGCGCCTGGGAAAGCTACCGCGCCCACAGCCTGCTGCTTAAACGCAGCGACCGCTATCAGCCGCTCTTCAAGCTCAGCAGCACCGACTACCGGGGCTGGGCGAAGGGGCTGAAGAAAGCCGGCTACGCTACCGATGATGCTTACGCAGAAAAACTCATCAACCTCATTGAAGCGCTGAGGCTGCAACAATATGACCGATAAGGCCGGAAGATGACATTTCGAATACACAAGGGGTGACAAAAGTCACCCCTTCGGTTTTTAATCCTTCTTAGCTTTCGGACCGTAAGCGATTTTGTAAAACCGCCGGCCTTTTATGCCAATAAAAACCTGCCAAACAGCAGCCGCACCCAATCGGGCAGAGCTGCCTAAAAGCGTTTAGGTCGGGCAGAAAATTGTTGGGTCCAAACAGTTTTGCCCTTAGCATAATGCCGGTGCTGTGAACATGTACGGAGCGCTGACTGCGAGATTTCGTCTCATCCCTTTTATAATGTTTAGGTTCAAACGGCAAACATGCCCCCTCTTGTGTCGTTCAAATAGTGCCTGCCTTAAAAAGTGATGCGCCTGAGGTTCCTGGCAGAGTATCCGAATTTTAAACTTAAGACAAATGGAAGAAATGATTTGCCTGGTTACCGGTGCACAATCGGGACTCGGCTATGCCGTAGCCTGTGGCCTGGCCAAAGAAGGCGCCACGGTCGTAATGGTAGCCCCAAACAACAAAAAAAGCAAAAAGTCCCGCATCAAGATGATCGCGGAGAGCAAGAACCCGAACATCGACCTGATTAAAGTCAACTGGCTTTCCCAGAACAGTATCAAGGCCGCAGCGGAGGAAATAATTGACCGCTATCCCCGCGTACATTTGCTGGTCAACCTTGCTGAAGCTTACTTCCCGGTACGCAAGCTTACCGATGAAGGCATAGAGCGCAATTTTGCCTACAACGTGCTGGCACCCTACCTCTTCACCATCGAGCTGTCGAGCCTGCTCATCGCATCGGATGGTGCCCGTATCCTCAACCTTACCAACGAGTCTCACCGGGTAGGCGCTATCAACTTCCGGGATCCGGGTATGCGCTATACGTTCTCTATGCGGAAATCACAACGGCAAAGCGCGCTGGCCCGCATGGCGTGGACTTACGAGCTGAACCGCCGGTTTGAAGGAACGGGTGTGGCCGTGCACGCTTACGCCGGAGGCCGTACGCACCCTTCTTCTATCCGACAGGTGCCGGCTTTCCTGCACTGGGCAGTCCGGCTTGCTACCCGCCTGTGGGAATCTCATTCTCAGGAAACGGTGGACACCGTCCTGCGCCTTTGCCTGTCAGATGAATACGACCGGCTCTCGGGCCGCTACTTCTTCAAGGGCCAGATGGTAAAGTCCTCTCCCATCACTTACGATGCGCAGTTTAAAGACCTGGTCTGGGAGATGTGCGAAAAATATACCCATACCTCTATGATGGCTTATTCCGAGATTCAGGAAATCCTGATTTCCTAATTACCGTTTAGCCCATACACCGAGAAAGATAACGGAAGCTACTGCACCCAGTACGAGGTAGGCCGGTATACCCGCGCCTGCCCGTCTGCCTGCAGGTGCTCCAAAAGTGAGCACTACAGCAGGAGCATTGCCTGGCTGCTGTTCACCCGTTGCGGATAGTGACGCGCGGGCGGCCTGCACGAGTGGTTGTTCTCCAGACTTCCACTGTTGCAGAATTTGCCGGCCCGTTTCGGCACCTGCATAGAAACTGGGGCAGACCAGATAAGCCCCTGCTCCTTTCATCTGCTCCCATACCAGGCGGCTGTACAGGCTGGCTGCCAGCCGTGGCATCCCCTCTGCGCTAATCGCAGTAAGCCTTGCCTTTGGCCAGTCGAAGTGCAAAGCGGATGGGTCAATAGCTGCAAACGCCAGTGCTGCCGGCGGGCGGCTCCCCACCAGGGTGCGGCCTCCCTGCTCCAGCACCCAGTTTTGCACCCAGTTTTCACCGGGCTCTACAGCTGGCTGCCGGGTCGGCATAGCAATCACCTCGCCTTCTTTTTGTACTTCCTCTTTTCCCAACACATAGGCCAATGGCCCGGTAGCAGGCGGCAGCACCCCGGCGCTGTTTGCGTCAAGCAAATAGGTCGTCAGGCTCCCATGGCGCAGCAATGTGAATGTTTCCCCCAAATACCCTTGCTGCCCGGCCAGCAATTCAAAGGGGAAGAGCTCCAGCCCCGCTCCCGGGATAATCAGTAGCCGCTCCGTCGTGCCGGCAGAGCGCTGCAGCTCTTCCGCAATTATAGCCGTCCAGCCTTTCTGAGCGTTCGGCAGCTGCTGCGGCCAGTCTGCAAGCAGTGGAAAACGCTGCAAGCTACCCGCACCGCCTTCCACCCTGAAGCAATAGATATAATCCTCTGTTTGCTGAAAGTACAGCGGCTGCATTTGATCTTTGCGGCATACAGACTGCATAGCCTCCCAGCTTAGCGGCCCGGCATCAACGAGAGTGTACCGCGCATCTTCCGGAAATGCCTGTCCGGCGCCTTCCCCGCCTGAATCGTCTTGCATTATCTGATAGTATTGCCGCAAGGCCGATGCTGACTTGCGCAACCCGTGCACCTCCGTAAACAAGCGGTGGAAGGCGGATTGCTCCATCCATTCATAAACCGGCCGTATCTCTGTGGGCCGGGCAGTGTGCAGCGCGTAAAGCAGCTCGAGCGCTGCGGGCTGTACTTCCTCCTGCAGCTGCAAAAGCTGTTGTGCCTGCAGCGGTGCCAGAGGGCTATCCAGGCATTCCCCGATCGCGCTTTGGAACGCCTGCAGTGCCCGGAGGGCTGCATCGCCGGCTGGCTCGCCCGTGGCGTGATGAGCCTGCAGGGCAGCTCCCAAAAGCCGGGCTTTCGCCCAAACAGAGATGCCCGGTTGTTGCAGCCCCCGCTGAAAACAAACCAGTGCAGGCCCTGGCTCAGCTGTTTGCAGCATCGCACGGCCCTCCAGATAATCTGCTTCAGCAAGTTGTGCAGGGCTAAGTTTATCACGTAGTTCGGGAAGCTGACTGCTAACTGCCTCTGCGTTGCCGGAAGCCAGCAACGCAGTCAGGCGCTCCACTGACACCGATGGGGCGGACGCCTGCCCTTCGTAGTCAGCCGCCCAGCGGACAGCCTGCTCCGGTTTGCCCGCCCATACTGACAGCTGACAGGAAGCGACAGCTAATGTTTCCGGTATTGGTATTTCGCCTTTTTCCCAGATCGTTTCAAAAACGGCCAATGCTTCCTGCAAGCGGCCAAGCACCAGCAGCCCTTCCGCCAACCGAAGCCCAAAAGTTGCCTCTGCCGGGGATAGAACCGATTCCGCACCAGCCGACTGAAGCACGTAGGAGGAGTAACGGACCGCCAGCTCAGCCTTCCCTTCGCGCAGTGCCTGTACCGTTATGCGCAGAAGCCCCTGCATCATTTGCTCATCCGGTTGCAGGCTGTGCTGCGAAAGGTATGGCAGAGCCTCCTCGTACAGTGCCTGCTGCTCCTCCCCTTCGCTCAAAGATGCCAGCCGCAGCAGCACTTCCCCCTTCAGGCTGCCCGGGCGGCTTTCCCGTTCCAGTATCCGGAGTGCCGTTTCGTACTGCTGCCGCGCCTCCCTCAGGTCGCCGCTTTCCTGCCTGAGCTGTCCGAGCAAGCTGCGCAGCTGAGCAACCTCAGCGTGTTCCGGATGGTAAATAGTGGAGAGCAGGCGCAAGCCCTCGTTCAGATGCTCTTCTGCCTGCATCAGCTGCCCGGCTTCCCGCTCTGCTACGGATAGCTCGCACAGAGAAGCAACAACTTCGGAGTGAAGCTTGCCGTATATTTCCGTACGGATGTCCAAACCCATTTGGTGAAACTGGATCGCGTCATCGTGGCGCCCGGCAGCGCTGTAGGCTTTCGCCAAATGATGTGCCGCAGTGGATGCCTGCGGATTATCCCGGCCCAGGAGCTTCATGCTTTCCCACAGAGAGGATTTAGCTGTTTGTTTGGCTGCCTCTGTCTGCCCGGTGGAAAGATATGCCTTTGAAAGCTGATTCAGGCAGTCAAAATAGCGGGTATAAGCCCCGTCCCGCTCATAAAGGGCAGCCGCCTCCCTGAGCTCAGGAATAGCATCCTCGTAGGATTGATTCAGCAGTAATGATACGGCCCGGTTCTGATGGGCCTGTGCAGACTGCGACACGGCGAGCACGGCTTGCAGCAAGAGCAGCAAGGTGCATGCAAAGGATTTCCTCATAGTACATATGGTCAACGGGCGCTAGCAGCAGCACGAAGAGTGACAATCAGCAGCCGCTATTTCCCTGGTTTTTCTCGAAAAGAAATCTGGACGTGTCGAGTAATAAAGCGGTATGTACACGGGATAATATACGGGGGAGCCCCCAAAATATAAAAAATTGGAGAGCCCGCTGCTAATCTGCCAAAATTTTTTCACCCTCCGCTTACCGGAGGTATAATGACTACTTCATCGGTAGGGGTTATTTTCCGCTCATCAGGCACATAGTCAGCGTTGAGCGCTATGGAGAGGGAAGCGAGTTTTTCAAAAGAAGGATAGGATTGGCAAAGCTGTTCTTTCAACTGCCCGACGGTCGCTTCCGGGGGAAGCTGCAGCTGCACTTCGTTTCCGCCGAGGATGTCCCGGGCAATTCCGAATGCTAAAATCTTGATGGTCATACCGCTTCGTTTGTGGAAATATACAAAAAACCCGGTGGCTTATTCATCCGGTTTTGGCCCGGTGAAAAAACACTGCCGGAAGCCTACGCGTGCACTCTGTTTACACGCTGATGCGCAAAAGCAGACAGCACGTTAACGCTTTTTAAGAAAATTTTAACACTTCGGGAAAGGCAGGTATTCAAAGGTTGAAGCAGCCGTATAAATCGCGGAAGTCTACCCATATCAGGGTATTATATTTTACAGCCCCCACGCGGGATACAGCTCAAGTCAGGCAGCTTGAGTCTACACCAAATAATCCGAGGGGGTGCTTATCGTCTGTACCGGGGCAAAAATAAGGGTGGAGATGCCGGCAAAGCTAAAATCGTTGACTTTTCCCCGCAAAGGGTATAGCTTTGCCTCGAATTTGAAAGAAGGTAAGCCTTCCGGATAATTCGCATGTACGAAAACACAAAGAGTTAGACATTTATTGCATGCCTGCGCAGGTTCTTTTTAAGGGCTTGTGTACGGGAGTGGCTGTATTTGCCTTTAGGCAAAACATAGTCGCTCTCTGGGTTGCGGCGCTGCTTGCTGCGGTAAGCGGCGCTGCGGAGTGTGCCGGGAGAGCCCCAGCTCCTGCCCAAGGCTTCATGCAAAACGTTGTATTATGAAATTCCCATGGACAATTGTGGCTGTGCTGGCAGCTAACAGCTTGACAGCTATGCCCAAATCTGAAACATCTACCCTTGACACCCCTTCTGAAGCTTACCGCTGGTCAGCTAGTATAGAAGGAGACGTCAAAGAGCGTTTTCACCAGCTCAACCTTCCTTTCCGGGCCCGCTACGATGAGCAGGTACGGTCTACCATCAAGGACTATGTGACGAATGGCTACCGGGACACGGAAGCTATGCTCGCCCGCCAATCGGCTTTCTTCCCCATATTTGAGCACTACCTCCACCTATATGGATTGCCGAAGGAGCTTCGGTATCTGCCAATTGTGGAAACGGGCCTTCAGGTGAAGGCTTATTCAAGTGCGGGAGCCGCTGGCCTTTGGCAGTTTATCCCTTCTTCTGCCCGCTTATATGGCCTGAAGATCAATAGCGTGGTAGACGAGCGCCTGGACCCGTACCGGTCTACAGAGGCGGCAGTCAGCATGCTGGCCCGCCTGCACGAGCAGTACCGCGACTGGTCGCTGGTGCTGGCCGCCTACAATTGCGGACCGGTCCGGGTGAATGCTGCTATCCGCGAAGCAGGCTGCCGCGACTACTACACCGTTGCGGACTACCTGCCGCAGGAAACGCAGAACTACATCCCGCGCTTCATCGCCGCGGCTTATATTTCTAACTTCTACGCCGACCACGGCCTGAAGCCCCGCTTCGATAAAGTGCTGGGCAAGCCGCTCGCTGCCCTGCCCATCTACGAAGAGGTGACGATGGGCGAGCTGGCGCATGCTTCCGGCGTCCCTGTCGCAGAGCTGCAGCTGCTTAATCCGGCTTTCCGCCGCTCTTACGTGCCGCGTAGCCGCGACGGCTATTTTTTCCTCCTGCCGAAGCAGGGGCTTACAGCTGCCAAAGCCTTCCTGGCCGCCCGCAACGGGCGCAGCGATGCAAGCCATCTGCTGCTCTATCCAAACTTTCACCGTACAGAGTACATCGTACAGTCAGGGGAGAGCATTGAGGATGTCGCAGCGCGCTTCAAGTGCACTGTAAGCGAGCTGCAGTCCTGGAACCACCTGCGCAAACCGGAAATAGTCGTGAATCAGGAGCTGACCCTCTACCTTCCGGATTTCCAGCTGGTAGCACGCCCGTAGGCTTCTCCCTGCGCAGAGGAAAAGAACACAATCTGAAAGTGAGGGCCTAATTCTTTATAGCCCTACGCAATTGCAAGGCGGCTGCCGGAAAATATCCGGCAGCCGCCTTGTCGTATGTGCACCTCTTGTTAACGCAGCAACAATAGGGGTTTCAGGGAATAAGATGCCGCATAATTTACTGATTATCTGATACTTGGTGAAAAAATATACCCCAAACAGGGTAACGATTTTCAAAGCAGCCCGTAAAAGACAATCAAACTAAACCTGCAACATGAAAGCCCTGACCCTAAATCTTTTACTCTGCTGCAGCTGCCTGATGCCGGCCGCTGCCGCTTCGGATGCTCCTGACTGGAAGCAGGAATCGCTCCACGACATTCCCTACCGCATGCTTAAAATGGACTTCCCTTTCCGGGTGGATTATAATCATGAAGTACGGGAAGAACTGCATAGCTATCTGCGCACCGGCCGCCGGGAGACTGAAAAGATGCTGGGCCGCTCGGTTATGTATTTCCCCATCTTCGAACACTATCTGCAGCAACGCAACCTGCCAAAGATGCTCAAGTATATCCCTCTGCTTGAGTCCCGCCTCAAACCGGGTATTGAGAGTGCTGCCGGAGCCGCCGGGCTTTGGCAGTTCATGCCAGCTACCGGTAAAGGCTTTGGGCTGCGGATAGACGAATGGTCGGATGAGCGCAAAGACCCTTACCGCTCTACAGAAGCAGCGGTGCGCTACCTATCCCGCCTGTACCGGCAATTCGGAGAATGGTCGCTCGTGCTCGCTGCATACAACTGCGGGCCGGGCCGGGTGCAGCGGGCGCTGGACAAGACCGGGTGTGACAACTTTTGGGACATTGCCCACCACCTGCCCCGGCAGACACGGGCTTACCTGCCGCGCATCATCGCAACGATGTACGTGGCGGAGCAGTACCAAAAGCACCATCTGAAACCCCGCTTCCGGGCCTATCAGCGCAAGTCGTTTAGTGTATTTCGGGTGCACCGGGAGCTCGATTTGGAGGAGATTGCCTACCACTGCGATATGAGCGTGAATACCCTACTGGCGTGGAACCCCGGCTACCTGGCCACTTATATTCCGGAACGCGATAAGCCGCACTACCTGATATTGCCGGACCACGCCCTGTCCCGTTTTCAAAAATACATCATTAAAGAAAGCCGGCGGCCCGGAGAAGACTACGCGATTGCCGTGCTCAAAGCAAGAGAAAAACAGCTGGAATCTCATAAATCTTGAGTTACCGGAGTGTAACCGATATACGATTGGCCATACCCAAAAACCGATGGAGCGCCGGACAGGGCGCTATACAGCCGGACACATTGAATTTATTGGTTTTGTTAGTGATGGCAGCACTGTCAGCTGTATACTTCGGCAATTGCCCTGATAGCCCTGCCGGCGTCAGGGCTGGAGAATACACTGACAGGCTTGCCATTTTTTCCACAGGCCAGGTATCCGGCTATTCCCGCCTGATCGTTTTCTGATGCGTATATACCGAATAAGAAGTGCCGATGCCTGTCGGCAGACTCCTGCGCCGGGTGGATGCCTTAACTGCCCCGTTCCGGGTTTATTCTCAAAAAATTAACCAGCCTGCGCCTGTTTTCCGCGGCAGGATTGCTAATATTGGGCTTTCCACAAACCACTATACATGCAAAACCTGCTGGCCTACATTACCTGGAACGCTTCCCCTGAGATTATTAGCCTGGGCCCTCTTACTCTGCGTTGGTATGGGTTGCTCTTCGCTGCCGGCTTTCTGGCAGGGCTCTATATTGTGCGAGCCATGTTTCGGGCAGAGAACGAGCCGGAAGCCTGGCTTGACAAAGTATTCATGTATATGGTCATCGGTGCTGTGGTAGGTGCCCGCCTTGGCCACGTCTTCTTTTACGACTGGGGGTACTACTCGGAGCACCCGGATGAAATCCTGAAAATATGGGAAGGCGGCCTGGCCAGCCACGGCGGGGCCATTGGCATCATTCTGGCGCTGTGGATTTTTTCAAGAGTGACGGCCAAGCGGTCAGTGCTCTGGATTCTGGACCGGGTGGTTGTCCCTACGGCGCTGGCTGGCTGTTTCATCCGCCTGGGCAACCTGATGAATTCCGAAATTGTGGGGAAGCCCACTGATGTGGCCTGGGGGTTCAAGTTTCCCCGTCATAACACGAACCTTTGGGAGCGCTGCCAGGAATGTGCAGACCGTACCGGGCAGCAATGCTTAGAAGTAGCAGAATTGGCGAGCGGTCGGCTCTGCGTTGACCTCAGCGAAGTGCCGGTTCGGCACCCCGTTCAGCTCTACGAGTCTATCGCCTACCTGCTCACCTTCTTCCTGCTTTACTGGGTGTACTGGAATACCAACCTCAAGGAACAGCTCGGGCGGGTTTTCGGCCTTTTCCTGGTATTGGTACTGGGTGTTATCCGCTTTGGGCTGGAGTACTTCAAGACCAGTCAGGGCGGCTTCGAAGCTGCGTTTGGCGGCGCGCTGAGCACCGGGCAGTTGCTGAGCATCCCATTCCTGCTTATTGGGTTATACTTCCTCCTGCGGCCGGCACCGGCCAAAAAATAGGGTACTGGCCCGCCAGTGTGTGGCAAGCCAGTACCGCGGCATACGGTTAGCGGACCGCTACAATTTTGCGGCTGTAGCGCTGCCCCTGTACTTCAATGCTGTACACGTAGTAGCCCGAGGCAATCTTGCTGTAGGCCGTCTGGAAGGTATGGCGGTGCTGGCCGGCTGGCTGATAGCCCTGGTAAAGGACCTGCACCGGCTGCCCGATCATATTGAAAATGCGTACGGTCACCTTGGCGCTGTTCTTCAGCACATAATTGACGCCTATCTGATTGCGGCCATCGTAGGAAGCCCAGTGGCGCAGCTTGGCGACCGGCGCTTCAAAGACCGAGGTGGGCGTGCAGCTGAGGCCGAGCCCGGGCATGCGCTCAAAGTAATCCCCGAGCACGCCGTCTACGGTATCGCTGTCAACGCACAGCCAGTTTTCCAATACCGTTGCGTACACCTGCCGGAAATCTGTTCCGTATTTCAGGTTGCCCACATTATCCACATCCTCCATGTCGGGGTTATCTCCCAAAATGCCGTTGCCATCGAGGCCGGGGCCAAAGAGCAGCACACAGGAAGCAGCACCGTGGTCTGTACCCTGAGAAGCATTCTGTTCGATGCGGCGGCCAAACTCTGAGAACGTCATGCTGAGCACGTCTTCTGCCCGCCCGCCGACGGAGAGGTCGTCGTAAAACGCTTTGATTGCGGTGGAGAAAGAGTTCATCAGATAAGCGTGGCGGTTAGCCTGCCCGGCATGCGTGTCGAAGCCGTCCAGCGTCACCATATAAATCTTGGTGCCCAGCCCTCCTTTGATGAGCCGCGCTACAATGGCCAGCTGCTGAGCGAAGCCGTTATCGTAGTCTACGGCATTCTCTGCGCTGTTGTACGCCTGAGATATGACTTCGGCGTAGCGGAAGGTATTGTTGGCTACTGTGCGCAGATAGCTGATCTGCTCGCCGATGTAGCAATCCGGCACATTGACCGGGTCGTACAGCTCTCCGTTCTGGGCAATCTCAAACAGGGTGTCCGGGTCGTCCACCTGCATGCTCATGTTGACCATGTCAGAGTTTTCGAAAACGATATTGCCGGAGCCGCCGATCTGTATGGCGGGCGGAATATCAGGCGGGTTGGTAATGAAGTCCGGGAACTCCCCTTCCAGGTAGCGGCCCATCCAGCCGGAATCGTCCACCACATCAGCATCGCTGGCGGAAGCCCAGATATCGGTAGAGCGAAAGTGAGAAAGGTTTTGGTTGGGATAGCCCACACTGTTGATCACTTTCATCTGGCCGTCCTGCCACAGCGGCATGACGTCATTCATAGCCTCAGGTACGCCGAAGGCATCGGTCAGGTTGTTGATTTGCGCCTGAGGGATATGGATATTAGGCCGGGCCGACTGATAAGTACCATAGTCAAACAGCGGGATGATCGTATTGAGGCCATCGTTGCCGCCTTTGAAACGGACCAGCACCAGCACGCGGTTGCCCGCAGCATTGGTCAGCCCGTATCCAAGAGGCGAATTGGCCATAGCGGTAATAGGAGTCTTGCCCAGCAACAGGGAAGCACTGCCGGCGATGCCCAGGTTGCGCAGAAACAAGCGGCGGCTTACGCTGTGGTGGCGCTCATGGGCTTCACCGTGCTCCAGCGCGCTGCCGTGTGGCGTAGGGTTGGTTTTGGAATGATCGCACATAATGGTCGTATTTTGAAGTAGCCGGCCTGTTCATGCCAGCACTTTGGGTTCAAGGATATTAGGTCAACTGAAATTCCGGCATACGGGCGATATGCTGCAGCAACAGGGCTACCTGAATAGATGCTGTATCCCAGTAGAGGTTCCACTCGCCGTTGTCGTAATAGTTTTGCGGCACTTCCCACTTAAACACGTTGGTGGCGCGTTCGTAGGCCTGCATATTATCGAGGCCATAGGGGATGAAGTGGTCGATCATAGCGGAGGTCACTTCGTAGGGGTCTATAGCATCATTACTGAGGCTGCGGGCGAGCTCTACCAGCATTTGCGGCTGGTTTTGGTATACCGTGAAAATGAAGTAATCCATTCCGCGCCAGCGGCCCGTAAGCGTATTGGTATCGATCCAGTCCTGATTGCCCGGCCAGCCGGCTACATCCGGAGGCAACAGCAACTGCTGCCCGAGATCTCCTGCCAGGTACGCCATCACCTGCAGCGCCTGATCGGTATAGGGCAGGCCGCTTTCCCGGACCATCGTCAGAAACAGCTCCATGGGGCTTTTAATCTGTGTGCCCATGTTGTACTCATCAAAGAAATGCTCGCTTTTAAACAACTGCCGGAGTACCGGCGCAATTTGGAAGCCGCTGTCTTTGAAGGTCTCTGCCAGTCCATCTACAATGCCTTCGTCTACCTGCGGGTGTACGAAGCTACGGTAGAGCTTGGAGCAGATAAAGGTGGCAATTTCATCGCTGCGCTGCTCAAAGAGATGGTCATGCAGCCCCTGATAATCGTAAAAGCCAGCCTGTCCGAAGATGGTTTTCAGCCCGTTGTCGTGCAGGAATGGCACGAACGTAATCGGTGTGCAGTAAGGCGGGCCGTCTACACCGTTCCAGCCGGTCAGGGCCCGGGCAGCGTCCTTGATATCATCCTGCGTATAGCCATTATCGAGCCCGAGGGTAAAGAGCTCAAACAGCTCACGGGCGTAGTTTTCGTTGGGTTCGAAGCGGGTATTTTGTACACCATTGAGGTATAGCAGCATGGCGGGCGACTTGCCGATATCCACGGTAAGCTGCTTGAAATCCCCGAGCGCATGCTGCCGCAGCAGGGTGGTATATTCGTACATGTAGGACGGGCACTGATAGTCGTTGAAGCTCGCTACGAAGTGGTTGTGCCAAAAGAGGGTCATTTTCTCCCGAAAGCCGTGGTTGACCATGCGTTGCATCCAGGCGACGATCCATTCGATCAGCTGCTGAATGCGTTCCTCGTTGAAGTCCTCATAGTCGTCGGTAGACCAGTTGGCCCATTCGGGCTCCGGCGGCAGCGGCAGTGCTATCGCCTCGTCAATAATCTGGTCGACCAGCTCGCCGGGCTCCATCTGCAGGGCCTGCTCGATCTGATTGGGCCTCAGCCCGAAGCCCATACGGCGGAGCAGGTGCATCGCCCGTACTTTGTTCCAGGGAGCGACACCGGAGGGCGTATAGGGAGCTAGAGTGCCGGTGGCGCAGTTAAGGGTGGTAGTCATACACAATGGATTTTAGACAGTATCTCGGTTAATAAGTCTGCGGCAAACGCCTGATGCCTGCCTGATACAGACGGATGAGGTACTCAAAAAGTAGCAGCCGTACTGCTGTTTTTTTGGACCCGCGCGGGCAGCGATGGTTTAAAGGGGTGGGGAAAAAACAGAAAAAAATAAAAATCGCTGCCCACTCACCCCGACAGGGGAGCGGGCAGCGAGCCGGGAATGGAATCGCCTGACGGCAGGAAAAGCCTTCAGGCTGCAGTGGTTTTGCTTATTTACCCGCCAGTTTTTTGAGCTTATCTTCCAGTTCGTATTCATCCCCCGGCACGTAACCGGAGTGGCTGTAGACGATCTGCCCGTTTTGGTCTACCACAAACGTCTGAGGGATGGTCTGGAAATTGAGGGCATTTTGTAATTCCTGATTGGCATCAGAAAGGATAGTGTAGGCCCAGCCTTTAGACTCTACCATTGGTTTCACCTTAGCCAGCTGCCGCTGTGTGTCAATGGTCACTGCGATGAATTCCACATCGTAGTCGTCCTGCCAGAATGGGTAAAGGTCAGCGATTGCATCGAGCTCCTTTTTACAGGGGGAGCACCAGGTTGCCCAAAAGCTCAGTACAGTCAGTTTGCCCTCTTTGGCATAATCCTGAATGTTCACCGTTTGCCCATCGAGGGTACGCACTTCCACGGAAGGCAGGCTGCGGTTGTCCTGTGCGGAAGCCACAGTAGAAGAAAACAAGCTGAACAGGCAAGCGAAGCAAAGAACAGTAACAAGTTTATTCATATTTGATAGTCTTTTATTGCCAGTGATAAAGCAGGAGAGCGAAGTTATGGAAATCCAGCCGACACAGCTTAAGCGGGCAGCTTTTCAAATTTGTTTAGCGAATGACTAACTTTGCAAAAAATTTCATTTTCCCTTGCAAATACAGGATAATTGCTGCCCAATTCAGGTAACCGTGCCATTTGGTTAGACGTAATACCTCCATAAAGTTACGATTTCAATGCCAAGTTGCCCGCTTAGGGGCGGGAGTTTAACGGTACCTTAAAACCTCAGCATTAGCGATATGAACCTATTACAGAAAATACAGCTGGCTGTTTTGGCCCTTTCGCTGGGCCTGTTGCCCGGCCTGCTTCAAGCACAAAACGACGGCGGCACCTTCTCCGGCAACCTGGAGGCCAACGCCAATTTCTTTATGCGGGACAGCCTGATCGGCGCTGCCAACACCCCGCAGTACGACCGGCAGCTATACGGCGCGGATGCCTGGCTCAATATGCGCTACAGCAACTGGGGTTTCGACTTCGGGCTGCGCTTCGACCTCTTCAACAATTCCAACCTGCTGAACCCGACCGGCTCTTTTACCGGGGAGGGCATCGGGCGCTGGTTTATCCACAAAAAGGTTGACAAGCTGGACATCTCGGTAGGCTATCTGTACGATCAGATCGGCAGCGGCATCATCTTCCGCGCTTTCGAGCAGCGCCCGCTGCTGATTGATAACGCCCTGTACGGGGCCCGCCTGGCTTACGATATCGGCGAGGACTGGCAGATCAAAGCCTTCACCGGGCGGCAGAAGCAGCAGTTCGACATCTACGAGCCTGTCATCAAGGGCGGGTCCATAGATGGCTATCTGGCCGGGCCGGAGGGCAGCGGCTGGGCTATTGCGCCTGGCTTCGGGGTCGTGAACCGTACCCTGGACGACGCCAGTATGAACTCTCTGGTAGCTACACTCAATACCTACACCAAAGAGGATGCCTTCACGCCCAACTACAACACCTATGCCTTTTCGGCCTACAATACCCTTACGGCCGGCCCCTGGGCCTGGTACGTGGAAGGAGCGTACAAGACCGCCGACAACCTGAGCGACCCCTTCGGCGAATTCATCAGCAGCGATTCTACCATAACGGTGGGCGACAAGTACTACAAAGGTGCCGGCTCGGTCATATACTCCAGCCTGAGCTACGCCAATAAGGGGCTGGGCATCACGCTGGAAGGGAAGCGTACGGAGAACTTCGACTTCCGGGTGCGCCCGCAGGAGCAGCTCAACCGCGGGCTGGTCAACTTTCTGCCGCCTATGGCCCGGGTGAATACCTATCGCCTCACCGCCCGCTATAATGCCGCTACCCAGGAGTTGGGCGAACTGGCTTTTCTTGGCGATGCCATCATTAAAGTCAATGATCAACTTAAGCTCAACCTCAACGCCTCCAATATTACCGACCTCGACGGCGAGCTGCTCTACCGCGAACTTTTGGCAGCAGCCACCTACGAATCGCCCGACGACTGGACCCTCACCGCCGGGCTACAGCGGCAGCAATACAATCAGGAACGTTACGAATTTAAGCCCGGCGTGCCCCTGGTGGAAACCATCACCCCTTTTGCCGATTTCCTTTACCCCATCAATCAGGAGCAGGCCCTGCGCCTGGAGCTGCAGTACATGGGTGTCGGCAACGACCCCTCGGTCGAGGTAGGACAAGACTATGGCAGCTGGGTGTTTGCCCTGGCCGAATACACCATCGCCCCACGATGGAGCTTAAGTATCTCAGATATGTACAATGTACGTCCCGGCAAGCTGAGCCCTGTCGACGAAAGCGGCGACCGACTGGCCCTGCACTACCCACGGGTGGATGTGGCATACAGGCGCCAGGCCAACCGCTTTGCTCTCAGCTACGTCAAGCAGGTGGAAGGTGTCGTGTGTACCGGTGGGATTTGCCGGCTCGAACCCGCCTTTAGCGGCTGGAAATTTGAAGTGACCAGTAGTTTTTGATCTTTAACCCAATGCTATGCCTCGCATTTTAATCTTCCTTTTTTTATGTTGCTGCTTCACCCTGGGGTGTGAAGAAGTGCCCCCGGTCGTCACCCCGCTCGGGATGGGGCCTGCACCCGACACCACGCGACAACGCGTACTGGTGGAAGAATTTACCGGTACCCGCTGTGTCAACTGTCCGGCCGGTTCCTCCGAGCTGGCCCGTCTGCAGGATATCTACGGCGAGCAAATGATCATCGTCGCTATTCACGCCGGTTCCTTTGCCCGGCCCTATGCCGATAGCCGC
>CAJXXJ010000012.1 GCA_913062745.1 uncultured Phaeodactylibacter sp. | reverse complement strand
GGAAGAGCGATCCAAGAACATCAAAAACGGAGACTTAGCCACGATGATTTATACATCGGGTACAACAGGAAATCCTAAAGGGGTTATGTTGTCACACAATAATATTCTTTCCAATGTTTTAGCCTGTGAACCAAGAATCCCTGGTGACCATAACAGTAGCTCATTGAGTTTCTTGCCGGTCTGTCACGTTTACGAGCGTATGTTGCACTATTTATACATGAAAATCGGTTGTTCAATCCACTTTGCGGAGAGCATGGATACGATTGGTGATAATATCCGAGAAGTACAGCCAGAAATATTTACTGCTGTACCTCGTTTGATCGAAAAAGTATACGAAAAGATCTACAACAAGGGCCTGGAACTGAGCGGCGCCAAAAAGTCCCTCTTCTTCTGGGCACTCGGCCTGACGGATGACTACGAGTACGACAAACAGTTCTCCGGGCTCGCCGGCCTCAAAATGAAGATTGCCGATAAGCTCATCTTCAGTAAGTGGAGAGAAGCGCTGGGCGGAAACGTGCGTGGCATCCTGACCGGCGCGGCCCCCTGCCCGGTCAAAATGGCCAAGGTGTTCTCTGCCGCCGGCATTCCTATTCGGGAAGGCTACGGGCTGACGGAAACCTCTCCGGGACTCGCAATCGGGCGCTACAAGCCACAAGGAGCGATGCTGGGCGCTATCGGGCCGGCCCTGAAAAGTGTTGAGCTGCGGCTGGACCCCACCGGAGGCGAGTACGGCGACGGAGAAGGGGAAATCCTGGCCAAAGGCCCCAATATCATGATGGGCTACTACAAAAAACCGGAAGCTACCGCCGAAGTCTTCCGGGAAATTGACGGCGAGCGCTGGTTCTGCACCGGCGATGTCGGCAAGTTTGTGAAAGGCCCGTCCGGCGAAGACTTCCTGCAGATTACCGACCGCAAGAAGGAATTGCTCAAAACATCCGGCGGAAAATACGTCGCTCCGGCACCGATTGAGAACAAGCTGAAAGAAGACTTTCTGGTGGAACAGGTGATGGTGGTAGGCGAACAGCGCAAGTTCGTATCCGCAGTAATCCTGCCGGCGGAGGAAGCACTCAAAGACTGGTGTACGCAGCACGATATTCCCTGGAACGGGATGGCGGATGCGATTGAAAACCCCAAAGTCATAGCGAAGTATCAGTCAATCATTGACCGGTACAACCCGCTTTTCAGCAAAATTGAGCAAATCAAAAAATTCTGCCTGCTACCCACAAGCTGGGAGCCGGTGCGCAACGATGGCACGGCGGCAGAGCTTACGCCTACGATGAAGCTGAAGCGCCGCGTGATTCGCGAGAAATATGGTCAGCAAATAGATAAGCTGTACGCGGAAGAGCGTGCCAGCGTTTAAGAAATGCTATGTTTGCATCTCTAAAGCGTTAGAACCAGACACAAAAAAGCCCGTCGCTGCTTCCTGCTGCGTCGGGCTTTTTTGATTTATCCCTGAGGGAGGAAGTTATCGTTGTACTGATAGATACCAATTACCAGGATCATGAACAGCAGTAAGCCGATGAAGAAGAACATAAGACAATAGCCTTTGTTCCCTGCATTTTTTATTTCGTCAGACATGGTTTCTTATGTTTTAAAAAAGGAATGGTTGCGGCTGCAAAGATGGATAAAAATATAAAATTGGCAAAGTTTAAACCGGCTATACCGACCCTTGACCGGACCGGTGTACGGATACGAAAAAAGCCGGCAATGCATACGCGCTGCCGGCTTTTTTCTGTCTCGTTCCGGATTTTACAAAATCCTAGTAGAAACGGGAGCGGTTATCCTCGATATCCGCATTATCCTTCATAGCCTGAATCAGCTGGCTTGGCAGTTGCTGACGCACCGGCGCAGACATGGTGCGGCGCAGTTGCGGGATGTTGTTCGCCTGCCCCAATTCCGGGCGCTGCAGCAGTTTCACAACCACTACACCGGAATTACCGCCGATTGGCTGGGAAGTGCTGCCGTTGTCCATGGTAAATACCTGGCCGATAACTTTAGGCTCGAAGCCGAGGTCCGGTACAAACAGTGCGTTGAACTTCACATTCTGTGCGGTATCTACCTGCGTGTTAAATTCGGCAGCAATAGCCGTAAGGTCTGTGCTCTTGATGCGTGACTTCAGCAGCTCCGCCTTCTTGCGCTTGATCACTTCCGGTTCGATCTCGGTCTTGATATTCGCTACAGACGGAAGCCCGGCGGATTGCTTGGCGCGCAAGCCGGCAACAACATACTTATTCGTATAGTATTCTACCGGATCCTGATAAGCATAAAGTTCCGGAGAAACTTCGCCTTCGTTCGCATTGAATGCCCAGCGGACGATGTCGCGGCTTGCCTGTCCGGCACCCAAGTCGCCCAGCGTGAAATCGTTGCGCTCCAGACGGCCGGAAACTTCTGTATCCAGGCCCTGATTCGCAGCAGCCTGACGCATCGTCTCGAGGTCACGGTTTTCACCGATGAACTCCAGCACCTTGCCTTCGATTTCTGTCTGTGTTTCTTCAGAAGGCACAATAGCCTCCTGCAGGTAAGCCGTCTTGTAGCGTTCCGTCTTAGCGGCGCTGCGGCTCAGAATTTCGATCAGGTGCCAGCCGAAGGAGGTTCTTACCTTATAATACGGGCCAACTTCGCCGGTCACGAACAGCACCTCGTTAAACTCAGGGACGAATTGCCCCGGCGTGATACCTTCGTACTTACCGCCGTTGGTAGCGCTGCCCTGATCTTGGCTGAACCGCATGGCCAGTGAGTCAAAGGAAGCACTGCCGGTCACGAGCAGGTTTTCCAGGCTGTCGATCGTTTTTTTAGCTTGTGCAAACTGATCCGGCGTCTGTGCCTGACGCAGGATGTGGCGGGTATCCGCAGAGTCTGCGATCATGCGGCGGTCCACCAGCTTGACTGCTTTATACTGATTGCCGTCTACATACGGGCCGTAGACACTGCCTACTGCCAGGCCAGCCAGCGTATCAGCGATGACCGGGCTCAGGCCCTCTTCGGTCACGAAGCCGCTCGGCGGGATACCGTAGTAGCGCTGCGCAAATGCAGAATCGTTGTCTGCAGTTTCGAACTCCGGAATCAGCTCTGCCACCTTCGCACGCAGGTCCGCAGAGTCTTTGGAAGTCGGCACCACGTCAAATACCACGTACTCCACGATGCGCGTCTCTTCATCATTGGTGTAACGCTCAGAGCGCTCCTCCAGATAGTTTTCGTAGTCTTCGTCAGTCAGGCTTACTTCGCTGTCATCCACCTCATCGTACGGGATTTTCACGTAAGCGAAAGTGGCCGGAGCGTTCTGCTCTGTGTGGCCCATTTCCGCCATCCAGGTTGGTGTATAGACTGCTTTGCTCACCATAGCGCTCAGTTTGCTCTGCAGGCGCTCTTTGATGATTTCTTTTTCCTGATGCGCCCAGAAGGCAGTCAGCCGCGGATCATCATTGATGCTGCCATCTTCGATCGCTGCTTTGATCTGATTCAGCTGCTGAAAATCTACCTGACGCGTTTGCGGGTTAGCGAAGCGCTGACGGATGATCGGGCTTGGGTTGGTACCAAACTGCAGGTCCATCAATTCCGGGCGGCTTACGCCAAGGCCCAGCTCTTCCGCTTCTTCCTGTATGATCGCTTCTTCCACAAAGTAGTTCCAAAGCTGATTGCGGCGAGAGAAGACTTCTCCACCGGAACTGCCGTACAGGATCTGTTCTACGCGGTTAAACTGATTCCAATCCAACCGCTTGCCCTCGATATCTCCTACCGTGGTCTGTGAGCTGCCAAAAACGCTTTGTTGGCCAGAGGTCATATCCATCACAATGAAGCCAATAAGGCCCAGGGCGATGAGGACCACGAGCAGCCACGAGTTCTTCCTAATTTTGCTAATCAAAGCCATCTCTACGACTGATGTTTTTTATTCAATGATGTTCACGCGATTCAATTTCTGCAGGCGCGCGGGACCGGCTTGGCCCACACCTGTTTTCCCTAGCCTACTACTAAGGACCCGCAAAGATATACTTACCGTTGCGAAAATCCATGCAAATGGCATTGGTTTAACAGCAAAAGAGAAAATACCTGAAAATAAAAAGAAAGCGGCTAGCCTGTTTGGGTAGACTAGCCGCTTCGAGAACACACTCATCGAAATGTTAGTGCTTGAAGCATGATAAGCACAGGAGCGGTTGCTCATTGTTACTTACTGCTTTTACCTGAAAAATTAGACATTACAAAGCAGAAAACATCTGGTGCATTCTCCTTGGTCTTATCTCCCGGAGAACAGCTGGCAAAAGCGAGTCGATCGCGCCTGCTGCATATTTGTCCAAATGTTGAAGGGACTTACGGAGTGGGGGGTAATGCCTAGCAATTTTTAGAAACCCTTGATGAGCTTACAGTTGCAAGGTCGAGTTTGTGTAGTTTTTGTGTGTAAAATTTGTTTGGCGGTCATTGCCGTTTTGCCATACGCTTTCTTTATTGTAATGCTTTATGCACACAAAATAGAGCAAGCCAACCGCTTAAATTTACAAGAAACTAATATTTTGTGACAGGCTATCATCAAGGCAGGCAGTTAGGGCTGACCCCCAGCACATAACGCTGTACCACCAGCAGGCTTTCTGCAACATCTGCTCCGGCAAATCCGGAAATATCCCTGTTTTCCAGCTCTTCCTCTGCCAGAGCAGTCAGCGGCTGAGCAATTGGCATATAAGACCAGTGCCATTTCTCTTCGTTGTAACCGTGCGGCCGGGCCTCTCCCTTGGGCGTATATGGTTGACAAAAGCCGTACTCATGTGCGTGCGCCGCCATCCATTCGTACAACGCTTTGCCCTTGCCGGATTCAAAATACTCGTTATTGAAGGCGTTGATGTCGAAATCTGTGCCCCAGTGGTGGCGCGAAGTGCCAGGCATAGAGCTGTATTTCAGGATCTGCAGTGCCCGTTCTTTAGGATCCGGGTAAGCCTCTGCTGCGTTTTCGCCGCTGGAAAGCGTGCGCTGCCCGTTCCACTTGCGCTCCCAAATTCCCTTTTGGTAGTCAAAGTTCCGGGTAGCGGAGCGGATCACCAGGGTATGCCCGGCCGCTGCAGCTGCTTCACGGAGTTGCAAAAAAGCCTGATAGGTATCTTCCCGCAGGTACAGCCCTTCCCGGTCGGCATACTTTGAGCTGACCCGTACAAAGTCGGGATGCTCGGCGGGCTCAAAGTTTCCCGTCAGGTAATCCTTATCGAAGCCGGCTTCCCGGGCTTGCTGCGCCAGGCTGATGGGAGGCGGTTCGTGCGGCAGCTGCGTGGAATCAGCAGGCGTCTCCTGTGTACCGCTTTTTTCCTGCCCGTTGCTGCAGTTGAAAAATAACAGGCTTGCGCCAAAAAGCAGGGCAATTGATCGAATACTCATATCAGCAGTATAGATTTTTCAGCTTAGTAATCAAATTCCATTTGTTCCGCAGGAAAGCCGAACAAGTACTTCTCCCTGATCAGGTTGGCAACCTGACTCGGCACCATGCTCTCCCAGCCGTCTTCGTTGTTGCGCAGCATACGCAGCACCTCTTTAGAAAAAATGTGCAGCAGCCCGCGGTCGAAGCCTTCCACATCAATAATCTGCCGGTTATCCAACAGGTGTTTATACAAAAACTTGACGCCTTCCGGCACCGGCAGGGACTGCGCCGTGATCAGCTCTCCACTGCCTTCCTGCAGAGCCGGGTATACGTAGAATTTCACGTTGCGGGTAAACAGCTCCCCAAAAGCAGCCAGCAGGCGGCCGTCGAGGTTCTGGTAGTATTTATTGTTGATCAGGTCGAGCAGCTCCCGTACGCCCATGGCAAACGCCAGCTGCTGCACTTTGAAGTCAGCCAGATAAGTCACCATTTTCTGGTACTGCTGGCAATCCGAGATGACTACGGTTTGCCCCAGCGCGTTGAGCAATTCGGCACGGTCCAGAAAATCCTGCTCGTCAAGCTCACCGCTGCTGCGCAGGTTGTCCAGCGTAATCTCAGTAAGCAAAAACGTTTTGCGGGGGTCTGTCTCTGAGGCGTTGCGGAACTGCTGAAAGCTGGCGTTGATCATATCCAAGTTCACCAGCGTAGCCGGGCGGAAGCTGCCCCGTACCATCATCACGTGCCTTTTGTACAGGAACTCTGAGGGGTGAAGATTCTGCCGGTCAGGCCCAAACATCGCTACGTCGGTCAACCCGTTTTTCACCATCCAGAGGCTAAGCAGACGGTTGTCGAGTTCCGCAAAATCTGCCCCGGTCAGCCGGACCATATCGATCTTCACCCTGCCGTGCAGGCCATCCATTAAGGATTGGAGCAACGTTTCCGGATCCTGATTAAAACGGAAGCAGGCGTAAATCAGGTTGACGCCCAGAATGCCGATGGCCTGCTGCTGCAGCTGATTATCATTGTCCAGCATACGCACGTGCAGGACCAGGTCATTGGTACCGCCTTCGGGGTGCAACTGGAAACGGATGCCCAGCCAGCCATTCCCTTTGATGGTCCGCTGATAGTTGATGGCAGCAACGGTATCCGCAAATACGAAGAAATTGGTATCCGGCCGCTCGTTGCTAAGGCGGGTACGCATCAGTTCGTACTCGTGGTTGAGCATTTTGTACAGCCGGGCTTCGCAGACGTAGCGGCCCGAGGCTTCCTCCCCGTAGATTTGGTCTGAGTAGGTTTTGTCGTAGGCGGACATCGTCTTGGCGATTGTGCCTGCGGCAGCTCCCACCTGAAAGAAATAACGGGCGACTTCCTGTCCGGCCCCGATTTCCGCGAAGGTGCCGTAAATGGCCGGGTCGAGGTTGATCTCCAGGGCTTTTTGGTCCGTTTCCAGTAGTTGGCGCATGGTGTGGCTGTTTTATGGCTGCTCCCTGCCCGGCCAACACCGGCCAGCGGGGGTCAGTCCTGCTTATTATCTTTTTCGCGGATGGCATACTTTAGCAGGGTATCCATCTCAATGTACTGCAGCGCTTTTTCGTGTGTCGCTTCGAGCTTCACCGGAGGAGCAACGCCCGCCTTATGAGCCTCCTTCCACCGCAACGCACACAGGCACCAGCCGTCTCCCGGCTTCAGCCCCGGGAAGTTGTACATCGGCACAGGCGTGCTGAGGTCATTCCCGCGGGCTTTGGTAAACTGCAAAAACGCTTCCGTCATCCGGGCACATACTACATGTGTCCCGCGGTCCTGCGGCCCGGTATTGCAGTGCCCATCCCGGTAAAAACCAGTCATCGGGTCCATGCAACAAGCTTGCAGGGGTTCTCCGAATACATTTCTCGATGCGTCCTTCTCCATCATCTCTTCTTTGGGTGTATGATCAAAATTGATACACCCTATAAATCCTGCAGCATCCCCTGCTGTTCATCAAGCATGTGAATGATTTCGTTCGTGATGTTATTGTAGTAATCATTCAGCTTGACCATATTCGCATTCAATTCTTTAAAGTCGGCACGGACGTTTTCGATAGGGTAATCTTCTACCTCATGCCGCTTGAAGATATCCTGGTTGAGCTGCAGAATTTCTTCCGCCCGTTTCTGATAGGCAGCATGGGCTTCCAGCAGGATATCGTGCTGCTCCCGGATAGTCGTATGCAGCGAGTCCTCCCCTATTTTGTTGTCTTGCCCGTCGTACTGCGCCCGCAGCTCATCGTAATCCGCCCGCATCTGCACATACTGCTGTTGTTGCTGTTCCACCCCTGCTTTGATCCGGTCGTATTCTCCCATCAGTTGATCGTACTCCCGCTGTGTGCTGTCACAGGCTGAAAAAGTAGCCAGCATTGCCACCAACCAAATGCATACATTCCTCATCTCGATTACTTCTAGTTTATACATGGTTTAAAAATCTTCATCCCCTTCTTCGAGAGGGTTATCCTCTTCTTCGTAGGCATCTTCGCCGGGCATTGACCCTGATGCGCAGCCTGCAGGCCGGTCAGGCGACAGGTACAGCGTGACGGCTGTGCCCTTGGGCACCATTTTGCCCGCTTCAAAGGCCGGCTCCTGCCGGTAGACGTAGGTGCCCTGAGTACTGCCGTCGGCACCGATGGTCTCCCCTATGGTCAGATCGGAGCTTGTCACTAAAAAGGCGGCAGCATCGTAGCGCTTGCAGACCAGGTCGGGGATAGGCACATTATCGGTGATGCGTTCTGTGATGACAAATTCAAGGGTTGCCCCTTTTGGCACCTTGACGCCCCGCTTGAGCATATCCTCGGTAATCTTTCTGCCTTTATGGTAAAAATACAGGATACTGTTGGCTTCCTGCTTATTGTCAAATACGCGTTCCTTCACTACCGGCTCGATGTCCCGGCGCTTCAGCTTGATGCTGTACTGATCGTAATTGTAGCCTGCGCTGATGAGAGACGGCAGCAGCACAGAATCTGCCAGCACCCGGTACTTACTTACGTAAATGGTGCGCCCCTCTTTCGCCCGCTGCAGCGGGTCCGGGCTTTGCTGGTAGATGGTATTCGGCCGTTTGCCGGAATCGAAGAAGGAATCAATGACGACAATCCGAAAATCCTGCTTTTCCGCTTTGCGCTGAGCGTCCCGCACATCCATACCGGTAAAATCCGGCACCTGAATAGACTCTCCGTGATTGGTGTAGAGGCTTAAGGACCAGCGCACCGCCAAAAGGGAAAGAACGACCATAGCGATGATGCCCAGCAAATTGCGCAGCACGAACCCATTCCTAAAGAAGCGCGCAACCTCTTTAGCCACCACTCCCGCTCTTTCCTTCAGGTATTCGCCAGTGGGCTGCTTGTAGCCCTGCCTGCCCCCCCTGTCTGCAGATGGTACTTCAGGTGCAACGGATGCCGCTGCTGCTGCCGGTGGCTGATAGGCCGGAGTAGCGCTTTCCGTTTTAGTGTCGTAAGCCTCGCGGCGCGCAGCCCGGGAAGCCGCAAGCTCCTCGCGCTCCTGCCCAAATACCAGAATGGCGCGCATCAGCGTCTCGGGCGTATACCCCCGGTAGACCGCCTGCTGGAAAAACACGCTGCCGGTAGCCAGAGAAGGCAGCGGGTCTACGCCGGTGATGATGGTATCCACGCTCTGGTCTTCGTACACCCGCACCATAGCCTCAAGCGTAGCGTAGCCTTGCAGGTTGAGGGTACGGGCGGCTTTCTCAATTTCTTTTTTCACTTCGCTGCTGATCGCCCGCTGCTCCTCCGGGCGGTCGGAAAAGCGGGCAGGCGTCAGCAAGTACCCGTCTGCCGAAACGAAGGTTTCCGTTTGCGGGGGGCGCTGTGCCTCGGCAGGCAGCCGCTCCGCCGGCTCAAAGAGTTCATAGCGCAGGCTGCCGTCTGCCTCGAAGTGGGTAATGATGCTCCCCTGAATTTCCAAAAATCTTACCGCCCCTTTGTCGCTGATTGCTTCTTCCACCAACAGCGTATCCCGGCGGGGCATATGCGCTCCGCTCTTCAGGCCCAGGATCCGCCGCGCTTCACTCCCCATCTCTTCGGCAGGGCGGAAGGTCAGGCGGGTGTAGGCTTCCAGTTCTGCCCGGTTTTCAATACGGCGTGCGGTTGCTCCGCTCTTTCGGTCTGCCAGCTTTGCGACGAGCGGATAGGCCAGTTGGCTTTCAATACGCTCGAAGAAAGCAGCACCGTCCTTTTCGTAGGCTTTCCGGGTAAGCAGCAGCTGTGAAGGCCCTTTCAAACCGTTGCGGCGCAAAGTCTGCACTACTTTGTAGTAATCTTCCCCCAATTCGGAGGATTTGCTCTTGGTCCCGCTGTGCGGCAGCCCGGCTTCTTTCAGGGACCACCGCAGCCAGCCCGGCTTTTCTTCGCCGGCAATGAACACCGCGGCTACCTGATCTTTGCTCCAGCGCTCCAGCGGGTAAGATTCCGGGGCCAGCACCCGCTGATTGGAGTAGGCCTCTGTTAGCGGAGCAGTACGCTGCCGTAGTTGCTCCATGCTTTCCGGAGCATTGTATGCTGCTGCCGAGCCGTAAAGGACGGATAACGGCACCTGACGGAAGTCCGGTGCGTTGCGGTCGCCGGAATGCATCGCCAGCCGCGGGGCGTAAGCTACAGCCGCATCCAGCAGCTCGAAGATATGACGGCCATTCGCCTGATTATCGGGCCGCTGAAGCGCGCGCTCATCCAGCAAAACGATTGCTTTCTCTACCCGCGCCCGGTGAGCGGATATTTTTTGGTCCAGTGCAGCCAGATCTTCCGGCGCTACAGACTGATCATCGATAGAGGCCCGGATCATGAAGGTCATCAGGGCAGTAGGGCTGAGAGCGATATCAGCCGCTTGTGTGAATACCGGCGATTCAGGCAGCAGCGGCAGTGCCGGGTGCAAATGCGCCAGGTATACCTGCCCTTCTTCGGTCAGCAGGCCTTCTGCCTGTGCAAACACCTGCATGCCCATCGCCAGGAATACTTTTTCGCAGGCTTGCTGAATGGCCGCTGCCTGCTCAGCGGTGAACGGAGCGGCCACCTCATCCACTACCCGTGTACCGTACTGTCCCGTGCCACGCATAATCGGCATGGGCAGCAGAGCTGCTGCATCCTTCTCACCAGAGCCTAAGACCGTACAGGCAAAAGCCTGGCCCTGCACTTTAGCTTCGATCAGAATACGCGACTCGCCGGGCTGCCGCTCTAGCAGAAAGATATCGGCATCTCCTCCGGCTTCTGATTGCTCATTGAGGTATTCGAGCAGTGCTTTGGGGCTGAGAAAAACGCGCTTTTCTTCCTGGTAGCTGAGATGAACCGGGAAACCCAGCCCATCTTTCAGGTCGCTCAGCAGGCGGATGTACTCTTCGCGTTCGTATGCACTGCGGTCCTTCCATTCCACCAGCGGGATCAGCTCCCGGAAGAATGCCCGGTTGACGGCCAGTTCGAAGTCTTCCAGCCCGGAAGCTTCCTCGAGCGCAGTGGCACCACAGGCATTGGTGGCTGTTGCCGGCCGGATGATGCAGGGTAATCCGACTTCATCCTGCAGGCGCTGATACAGTTCACCGGGCTTGCCCTGCAGCCATTCCTGCCGGTTCAGCGTAATGGCAGGGGGCTGGTAGAGCCCCTGCGGGCCGAGCAATTCGCGGAAGAGGGACTGGTCAGCAGAGAGGCGGCACACTTTGCCGTTGCTTCCGGTGTAAGGGATGCCGAGCTTTTCCAGCTTCTGGTGCAGGCTCTCCCCGGCCACCACTTCACCGGGCAGGGTAACGAAAGCGAGGTCAATATGCTCCGCAAGGCGCGACCAGGCAAGCGGGCGGCCTACCTTTTCGCGCAAAGCGTCCATTCCTTCCTCGCTCCTCTCGGCCAGGCTTTCCTGATAGGTGGGAAATTCAGGCTCCGGCAGGGCTTCCACTGGCGGGAAAAAATCCTGGATGCTACGTTTGTAGAGGTATCTCCAGTTCAGATGGATCACCTGCCCGTAGCTGTCCACAAAGAGCGGGACCGGTTCAAACAGGGCGCGGTCCAGCTTGTCAAATACGGTACGCCCGATGATGAAGGAGGTTTCACGCTCGCGGGACGGCCCGCCAAAGAAGATGCCTACTCTCATAAAAAGCATTTGTTTACAACGGTAAAGGTAACTAAGTGACCGGAAAAATTAGCGGCAAAGGCTTTATCATTGCCCCAGAAACTGAGCAAGACCATGAATAAGGAAATCCTGCGCCTGGCCATACCCAATATCATCAGCAACATATCCGTGCCTCTGCTGAGCAGCGTGGACACTGCCCTCATGGGCCGCATGTCGGAGCTGCACATCGGGGCAGTAGGGGTTGGTTCTATGATTTTCAACTTCATTTACTGGAATTTCGGGTTTCTGCGCATGGGCACTACCGGCATGACCGCACAGGCCTACGGGCGCTCTGCTGAGGCGGAAATCACTCATACCCTGGGGCGCGCGCTGCTGATTGTGCTGGCGGTGGGTGCCTTGCTGTTGCTGTTGCAGGGGCCCATCGGCGCTGCTGGTTTCACACTGATGCAAACCGAGGGCGAGCAGCGGGCGCTTGTGGCGCAATATTTTTACCTGCGCATCTGGGCCGCACCGGCCACACTCGGGCTTTATGCCTTTATGGGCTGGTTTTTTGGTATGCAAAATGCGATCTACCCGTTGATACTCACCGTGGCCATTAACGTTGTCAACATCCTGCTCAGTGTGTACCTGGTGGAATACCAGGGCATGGATGTGGATGGAGTGGCACTGGGTACCCTGATTGCGCAATACTTTGGCTTACTGCTGGCTATTGCGCTGTTTTTTTACCGCTACCGCTATTTGTTGCCCCATTTCCGGCTACGGGCGATTGCTGCCTGGGGGGAGCTGACGGGTTTCCTGCGGATCAATGCGGATATTTTTCTGCGCACGCTTTGCCTGACCGGCGCTTTCGGCTTTTTCTACAGTCAGTCTTCCGGACAGGGAGAGATGGCACTGGCGGTGAATACCATACTGCTGCAGTATCTGAACTGGATGTCGTACGGAGTAGACGGCTTTGCCTACGCAAGCGAGAGCCTTGTCGGCAAATACAAAGGAGCCGGCAATCGCAGCCGCACCCGGCGTGCCATCCGCCTTTCGTTTGGATGGGGTATGGGGCTGGCGCTGCTGTTTAGCCTCGGCTATGGCCTGGCGGGGGAAGGGCTGCTCCGGTTGTTCACCAATCAGCCGGATGTCATTGCTGCGGCCCGGCCGTATTTGTTTTGGATGATCCTTTTCCCATTGCTGGGCACGCCGAGCTACATATGGGACGGTGTCTACATCGGGTTGACGGCTTCTGTTTCTATGCGGAACAGTATGCTGGCTGCCGTTGTTATTTTCCTGCTCGGCTATTACCTGAGCGTGGGCCTGGGCAATCATGGGCTGTGGTTGGCATTACTGCTGTTCCTGTTTGCCCGCGGCGTGATTCAACAGTGGCTGTTTGCCCGAAAGGGGCTGGAGCTACGCTAATTGCAGAAGAACGGAATTGATGATCAAGATAGCCAAGCCGGATCAGGAACCGGAGATTTTTTACAGCATTCAGGGGGAGGGCAAGAATATCGGCCAGCCCAGTATTTTTGTGCGCACCTCGCTTTGCAACCTGCACTGCATCTGGTGCGATACAGACTATACCTGGAACTGGGAGGGTACGCGCTTTCGCCACCAAAACGATGAGCAGCCGGGCTACCGGAAATTCAGCAAGAAGCAACATATTGCGGAGATGGCACCGGAAGCCGTGGCGGAGCATATCCGGCAGTTTCCCTGCAAAAACGTGGTGCTCACCGGCGGAGAGCCAATGCTGCAGCAAGCTGCCCTGACCACGCTTATGGAGCTGCTGGGTGAAGACTACTGGTTTGAGATAGAAACCAACGGCACGCTGCTGCCGGAGCCGGGTTTTGACCGCCTGATTGATCAATACAACCTTTCGCCCAAGCTCGCCAACTCCAACAACCCTGTTAAGCTGCGGGAACGCCCGAAAGTCTACCGCCACTTCGCCGCCGAGCCAAAGGCGATTTTCAAATTTGTGCTGACGCATGAGGATGAGCTGGAGGAAGTGCTGGGGCTGGTAGAGCGCTACCGCATCCCGCCGGAGCGGGTCTATCTGATGCCGGAAGGGACCTCCAAAGCGCAGATTGCTGAGCGCCAAAACTGGCTGATAGAGGTGTGCAAAGCACATGGTTTTCACTTCACAAGCCGCCTGCACATTTTGGTGTACGGCAACAAACGGGGTGTATAAAAAAACCGGGCTGCCCCCCGTGAGGAGGACAGCCCGGCCCGTTGCTGAGTGGTTACTCCGCTTACGGTTGCTGAATCACAATTTTGCGGCTCACCAAACCTTCCTCTGACTGCAGTTGCAGCAGATACAGCCCGGTGGGCAGGTTGCTCAGGTCAAGCTGCCAGTTGCCGCCGGGGTTCTGCAGCTCCTGCTGACGGAGCATTTGCCCCTGCAGGTTGACAAGCCGGAGCGCAACCTCTCCCGGTACGGTTTCTCCAAAGTGGATATTGAGTACGTTTTGAGCCGGGTTCGGGTATACCTTGAGGCGCTCTTCCAGGCTGATTACTCTGGTGTTGACGATTGCGTCTTCAAGAATATTAATGTTGAAGATTTCCGTAGGCACCAAGCCTCCCTCATCATCGTTGATGACAAAAGCGAACTGATCCGTAGTGGCATCGCCGCCGTCGTGCACGTAGAGCAGGTTAAGGGCATTGATGGTCTGCTGGGTAAACTCATCGCCTACCTGCAGCTCTATTCCGCCGCGGAACAGCTGTCCGTGCTCCGGCATTTCCGTAATCATGTACTCGACAAACTGCGCAGGGGTATTTTCCTTTTCAGCGGAAAGCAAGTCTGCTGTAATCGGGTTGCTACCGCCCGGGCGTACTTCCAGAACTTCATTCACCAGCAGCACCGGGCTCACCGGGGTGATAGCCGCACAGAACTCCAGGCTCCACTTGGAAATAGATCCGCCGCTGCCACTTGATGCGATGTTCACGACCAGCTCCCCCTCGCCAAAGGTGCTTTCCCCTTCGAAAGCAGCCAGAGGCTCTTCCGGAGTTACCGGCGCAAAGGTGATGGGCGGGCAATTGATATCATCGGGAGCATCATCATCAAAAGAAGCACGCAGCAGGGTGGTATTGAGGCAGGACTGATCGAACAGCAGTACCTCAGTACCCGATGGGCTGATCAGTGATACTTGCAGTGCGTTGATAGGAGAGTAAATGATCTCCATTTCCTTGACGTTGATGTCGCTGATGGTGCCTTCCTGTTCCACGAAGATGGTGGAGCGGCGTTCTACGCTGCTGGCCGGAAGTGTTATCGGTGTATCGCCGGCAGGAGATTCCTCACAATCTACGGAGGCGCCTTTGAAAACAGAAGGCGTCAGGAAGTCTGCCGGCCCGCATTCGTTGACGGGGCGGACCCGCCAGAAGTAGGTTTCGCCGGCATCGAAGAGGGCATCCGGTTCGTATAGCGTATCCACAAGCGCTGTAGCGGATTCGACCAGTACGTCTTCGGTAAAGGTCGGTTCAGTTGCAATTTCAATATCGTAGGAATTGGCGCTTTCCGAACCCTCCCACATAAAGTCGGTAGTAAATACGATATCGCTTACACCATCTACGGGTGACACCAGCTGCATATCGGAGAAGTTGTTGTTTTGTACAATGACCCGCAGATCGCGCAGGGAAGTATCGCCATTTTCGGCAATAGCCTGCAGCTGTAATGCAAACGTATCGCGGTCAAAGCCAAACTGCGGCACATCGAGAGTAAGGGTAGTGCTTTCTCCCGGCATCAGTTGATCTGACTCCAGGCTCGCTTCCACATCTCCCGGCAGGACGCCCAGGATGCTCAGCGTCAGCGTGCTGTCGAAGCCCAAAATAGACTGCGTATTGATTTCCACTTCTACCGGTTCCGTTGGCAAGCAGAGCAGTTGCAGGTTTTCCGGTGTGATACCGAAAGTGTAGCCAGGCTCGGTGGCCGGCACGATATCGAAGTCGCGGTCGCTGATATCAAAAAAGATATTGTCAGCCGCTTCCACGCGGATACGGGCATCGTCGCTCAGCGCATCGGGCACGGTGATGAAGTGGCTGCCATCATTGGGCACATTTTCCGCGAGCACAAAAGGGTAAGTGAACCCACCATCAATGGAAAGCAGAATATTTACCGTCTGGCAATTTACGCGGCTGTTGTCCGTATTGGCTACGTCCCAGCGTACCTCCTGGTAATCGCCGACTTTCCACTCTGTATTCAATTCATTGGGCACCTGCACGCGGAAAGGTCCGGCATTGCCGTCCACTTCAAAGGAAACTGCTTCCCAGGAGACACCGCCACCGGTTTCGTTATTGTCCCGCACGGTACAGCGGAAGGTCATGTTGCGCTCGTAGGCCGGCAGGATTGCTGCCGGGTCGCTGTTAGGGTTAATGCTGGTCAGTACAGACAAACGCGGGAACACCCGGGTTGGAGAAGCAGTAGGCTTCAGGGAACGGAAGAGCGGGCTGTTTTCCTGCGGATTGCCCAGGCCTACGTTGTTGGGGCCAAGGTTAAATTGTTCCCAGCAGTACGTCAGGTCGGTATCCTCTGCATCCGTTGCGTTGGCAGTCAGCTCGAAAGGAGTGCTCGTAGGGATATAGAAACCGTTTTGCAACGGAATACTTACCTCCGGATTTGTATTGTCCAAAGGTGTTTTCTCCGGGCATCCATCGCCGCTACCCTCACGGGTGAACTGATAAATTTGCTGCAGGGAGATGGTATGGAAGTTGTCGTTGGTGAAATCCTGCACGTTGTTCGCAGAGCCGCAGATACCCGCGTACCCCATGATGGTACTGCCACTGCCCGGTTCGAAGGCGGTGGAAGGCTCTACGTTTTGGCAGCTATTCATGGTGTGGGTAGCACCAAACTGATGCCCGAACTCGTGGGCAATGATATCAATGACGAAGGGGTCGCCCTGCGGTAGAGTAATACCGGATACGCCCCTTGCTTTATTTATGGTACAAACTGATTGAAGATTGGCTACACCGTTTCCAACGAAGTCGCCGTGGACATTTAGCACGTGTCCCACATCGTAGTTATCAAAGCCGATAATAGGGTTGATAATACCAGAGACTTCCGCCAGAAGGTTACCGGTATTGCCATTGCTCATGTCATCTTCATCCGGGTCGGTAAAGATGAGCTGGTCATTGTCTTCTACCAGTTGCAGCCGTACTGCCAGGTCGCGTACAAACACCTGATTAAGGCGGTTGACTTTTTGCACCACCGCTGCCAGGCCATCCGCTACGGAACCGCCGTGGAACATCGTATACTCTCCGGTTACGGCAATTGCGGCCCGGTAGGTACGCAGGGTGACCTGCCCGGAGTTGCCGGAGCGGGGGGTAATGACATCACCTTCGTACACTCCCGGCTCATCATCCTCATTCGGGTCTTTTTCACAAATAAAGCCATTACGCAGCCCCGGGTTGGGGTTGTCCTTAACGTAGTAGCTCATGTAGGCGTCCGGATTCTCTGCGGAGAGCCCATCGATATAGACTGCGCCCTCCTTGTCCAGGATAGTAGCGTAAAAGCCCTTATGAGAATGGCCGAAGCGTAGGGTTTCGCGGCGGTCTTCCGGATTCCAGCCCTTGTAGGTTTTAATGCCGGGATAGCGGGCAGCGAGGCCAGGCGCCATTACCTGTGTCTCGACTACTTCAAAGGTTTTGTATCCGCCGTTTGGCATAGGGAAAGCCAGTTGCAGCGGAGTTTCTGCGGCACCCTCCAGCGGGGCATTACGCAGAGCAGCTTTCATAGCTGTAGTATTCAGCTGCTGCGCCCGGAAGTTAGTTACCTTGAAGAGGCGCTCCTGCGCCAGCGTCTGATCTAAATTGCGCAGGTCGGCATCCGACCAGAAGTTTTGCTGTGCAGGCAGTGCTCCTGCCAACAACAGCAATACTGCAAATAATGTCGTCTTTATGGTCATATATCAAAATTTACTGGGGCCGGGCTGATGCCCGGCCATATCTGATTTATCAGAGTTTATTAACGCAAATTTTGTATGTCTCTGAATGGCCTTTTTCACCAGCTCTGCATCTCGTCCTCACCTTCGTAGCTTAGGCTACGAGGTTCCGGGCGTTCTTTGATCTGGCA
>CAJXXJ010000011.1 GCA_913062745.1 uncultured Phaeodactylibacter sp. | reverse complement strand
CTGCGATTCCCGCAGCTTCACGCTTTACGCAAATCCGGTTGCGGACTTCTCCTTCGACGGCCTGCCGTGCGTGGGCGAAGACTTTCAGCTCATCGATGCTTCTCAGGGGGCGGTGTCCTATGCCTGGGATTTTGGGGACGGCAGCACAAGCGTGGAGCCGGGCCCGGGCCACAGTTACGATACGCCCGGCACCTATGAGCTGAGCCTGCAAGTAACTTCCGCAGACGGCTGCCCCGATACCAAAGACACCACCCTCTACATCACTACGCCCCCGGTGGCCGACTTCGAGCTGCTGGCCGATGAGGGCTGCGCGCCCTTTGAGCTGGAAGTGGAAAACAACAGTTTCGGCGACGGTATCTCACAGTACTGGCTTGTGGCCGGCGATACGCTGCCCGGGCCGGCCCTGGACAATGTGTTGCTCGATGGCATTACGCAAGACTCGGTCTTTGTGCTGGAGCTCGTAGTGGAAAACCTCTGCGGGCCGGATGTGCAAGCGGACAGCGTGCTGGTACGGCCGTACCCCATCGTCAATTTTGGGTTCAGCACCGATGAGGGCTGCTCCCCGCTGACCATCGATTTTGCCAATACCGTGCTCGGTGATCCGGACCAATTCTTCTGGGACTTGGGTAACGGCAACACCTTCACCGACAGCCTGCCGCCTCCGCAGACCTACAGCACGCCGGAGGACAGCATCAGTACCTATACCATTACGCTGAGCGCCACCAACGAGTGCGGTGCCGATACCCTTTCCCGGCAGCTCACCGTCTACCCGCCCGATGTCTCTGCCTTCATACAGCTGGACACGCTGGGCGGCTGTTCGCCCCTGAGCATGCAGCTGCAGCAGTTTTCAACGCCCGGTTCCAATGTCAACTGGCAGATATTTGCGCCGGATGGCAGCTTCGACGGCAGTAATTTGCCCGATCCGGTAGTGACCCTGCAGCAGCCGGGCCTGCATACCATCGTGCTGTACGCTAAAGGCTGCGGGGAAGCTACGGATACGGCTTATGTGGAAGTACTGCCGGCTCCCGAACCCGCGTTTGAAGCGCCTGATCTGGCGTGCCTGGGGGAGGAGGTCGCCTTTTCCAATCTCAGCTCCGGCATCAGCGGCAGCGAGTGGGACTTCGGGGACGGGCAGAGCAGCACAGCCAACTCGCCGGTGCACACCTATGATTCAGCGGGTGTTTATACGGTCCGCCTGACGGTCTACTCGGTACCGGACAATTGCCCGGCTACGCTTACGCAAACGGTCACGGTAGTCGGCAACCCGGCGGCCTCTTTCACGCCTTCGGCGGAGGCGGGTTGCGCTCCGCTTTCCGTTACCTTCGCGAATCAGAGCAGCGGGCTGGGCAACCTGGAGTATATCTGGGACTTTGGCGACGGCAGCTCGGCCTCTTTTGCGGAGGCGCCAACCCATGTGTACAACACGCCCGGCGTTTACGAGGTACGGCTCACCGTGATCGATGAGCAGCAGTGCTTCAGCGATACTTCCTGGGTGAATATCACTGTGCACGAAGACCCGCTTGCTGCCTTTACGCTGCCGGAAGGGAGTATTTGCAGCAATGAAACTCTACTGACGCCCCTCAATCTTTCTTCCGGCGCTGTGGCTTATGAGTGGCGCCTTTTCGGCGAAAGCCAAACGCAGGAGCAGCCCGTCCTGCCCCTGCCACCCCCCGGGGAATACGAGCTGACGCTGATTGCGGAAAGCAACCGGGGATGCCGGGATACGGTATCTGCACCATTTGCCGTACTGCCTGCGCCGGAAGCCTCCTTTGGGCTGAGCACGAGTGAGGGCTGTGCGCCGCTGCGGGTAGATTTTGAAAATACTTCCACGGCTGCTGACAGCTACAGCTGGGATTTTGCTAACGGGAACAGCAGTACGGCATCGGGCCCGGTTCAGATTTTCGCGGAAGCGGGCACTTACGAGGTGCAGCTGGTGGCGCTCAGCTTCAACGGCTGCCCCAGCGATACGGCTACCGCGCCGGTGCTCGTACGGCCCAAACCGCTGGCAGACTTCACCTTTGACCCGCCGGAAAATTGCGGGGCGCCGCAGGAGGTCAGCTTTCTGAACCTGTCGGATGGCAATGTCAACAACCTCTGGGACTTTGGCGATGGCAGCGGCTCGGATGCGACACAGGCCACGCATACCTTTGAGGAGGCCGGGCTGTACGAGGTGCAGCTGTTGGTAGAAAACGAATTTCTGTGCCGCGATACGCTGGTGCAGGAAATCGATATTCTGGGGCGCCCCGAGGCCGCTATGCAGCTTTCCGCTAATCAGGGCTGCGAGCCGCTGTACGTGGAGGTGGAAAACCTGTCGGAACAAGCCCTGCAGTATACCTGGAGGGTGGAATCCCTGCCGGAGTTCCGGGTGGCGGCCCCTTCCTTTACGCTTGCGGAGGCCGGGCGCTACGATCTGGAACTAATCGCAGTATACAACGAGGACTGTACGGATACGCTGCGCCTGCCGGATGCGATTACCGTGTACCAGCGCCCGCGGGCGGACTTCAGCTACGAGGTAGACCCGCTGGAGGATATCATCGGGGATGTCGCCTTCTTCAATCATTCGGTGGATGCGGACCGTTTCCGCTGGGATTTGGGCGACGGGACGGAGACGACGGTATTTGAGCCGGTGCATGAGTACAGTTTCAATGCGGATATACCGGTGCAGCTTACGGCCTATAACGATAACGGCGGTGCTTTCACCTGCGAGCATGACACCACACAGCTGATTCAGCCGGAGTGGATTACGACTTTCTTTGCGCCTAATGCCTTTTCGCCGGAATACGGCAACGGCGATGTACGGGTCTTCCGACCGGTAGGGCTGGGTATGGAATCTTATGCCATCAGTATATATTCGCCCTACGGCGAGCTGGTCTGGTATTCTGAAGCGCTGGAAGAGCATCAGCCGGCGGAGGCCTGGGACGGGCGGCACAAAGGGGCGCTTTTGCCGCAAGGCGTATACACCTGGATGGCGGAGATTACCTATCAGAACGGTGACCGGCGGCGGGAGACGGGCACGGTGACGCTACTGCGCTAATCAATGTCGACGACCCAGCCTTCCAGCCACAGGACTTCGGCCCGCCGCTGATTGCTGAAGTAGACTTTGAGTTTCTTTTTGAAGTAGCCGATGTCGCGCGCATCGTATTCCACCCGGATGCTGCCGGTGGAGTCGGGCGGGACGGGGGCTTTGTTCCAGTCGGGGAAGGTACAGCCGCAGGAGGGGCGCACATTATCGATATAAAGGGTATCGCTGCTGATGTTCCGGAAGCGGAATTCATGGGTAGCGGCCTCTTTGTGGATGAGGTCGCCCATTTCGTAAGTGGTCGGCCCGAGCCAGCTAACGGCGCTGTCACGCGCAGGAGCCAGCCATAGCAGCAGGAAAAAAGTCAGTAACAGGCGCATAGGCTTTGTTTTGTCACAAAACGGAGGAGGGGAAAGCTTAGTATTAGCGAGTTACTCTTCTTCACCTTTCTCCAGCACTTCCCAGGTATGGTCTGACAGCAGTTCCACCGTTGCGATAAAGCGGTAGGGTGGGTTGGGGCCCCATTCGCGCGGGCCGACCATCGAGAGGACGTACTTTTCGCCGCTTTTGCGTTCGTAGAGGTGATAGGTGAAGCCGATGAGCGGCTCGAAATTCATTTCGGCATTGTAGATCTGCTCGGAGATAGTGACGCGGTCTTTGATACCCCTGGCCTGCTCAGCCAGCAGTTCGATCTGTTTGCGGATCTGGTCGAGCTGCATGTCCGTTTGTTTGTACATGGCCGTGACCGAGCGCCCCTTTACCTTGCCTTTGTCGATTGGCTTGATCTCCACGCCGCTTACGGTATGGGCGTAGGGCAGGCTGTGCGGGTTTTCCGCGATTTTATCCGGGTCGATCGGGTTGATGATCTCTTCCTTTTCTTCTTTTTGCTTCTTTTCGCTCATGTAGGCTGCATGTCTTTTGCTACCCTTCAAAATATCCCACGGCGGCGAATTGTTCAAAAAGAAACCGCTGCTGCCTGCACATGGCCAGGCAACAGCGGTTTGCTATGCAATAAAAGATGCCCGGGGCAATTAGCGCAGCTCGAAGCTGGAGGTGCCAGCCAGGTATCCTTTGTTGTAGATTTCGATTTCGTATTTTCCTTCCTGGAAGGCCTGGCTCGGCGCCCAGACCATGCACAGGCGCTGCTGGTCCTGATCGTAGTCCACTTCCTTGATCATGGTATAGCGGATCTGCTCGCCGGTAGCGTTATTGGTAAATACGCCGGAGCCCATAGATTCAACGGCTACCGTCTCGCCCAGCGGGTTGACGATGCGCACGTGAAACTGCTCGAAGCCCGGTTCTGCCACCTGGTTCTCCGTGGTATTGAAGCATACCTGAAGCTGGTCAACATTTTTAGCAGAGCGGCGGCTGGCAGTTTTGCCGTTGTTGCGCACTTTCAGGCCTTCAGCTTCCACGCCGGACACCTTGATGACGGAGGCGATGTTCACCTTCTTCGCCAGGCGGGCGCGGTCTGCTTCGATTGCTTCCTTCTCGCTCACCAGTGCTGCTTTGGTAGAAGACAGCTCCATGTTGCGGATGCGGGCAGAGTCCAGGTTGGTGGTCAGCGCGGAGTTTTGCTCTGACAGCTCGGCGGTGCGGGCGGTCAGCTCCTCGTTTTCCTGGCGCAGCTGGTTGATTTCTGCCAGGTACTGCTCTACCTGAGCGTTCAGGTTGCGGATTTCCCGCCGCGCCTGATCCAGGTTTTTGCTGTCGCGCAGCAGTACGTCGATGCGGTCTTTGGCACTCTTCAGGTCTGCTTTCTGCGATTCGATCAGCGCATTCAGCTCCTCGTTGCTGCCCCGCAGCTCTTCCATTTCAGACAGGGCCTCGTAGTACTGCTTTTCCAGTTCGGCTTTGAGCTGCTCGGATTCGTTCAGCTCGTAGGTCAGCTCGTCGTTGGTGTTGTTCTTGTTGACGAGGCTGATGACCAGCACGACGCAAAGGATAGCGAGTACGGAGATGGTGGCGATAGCGGCGATTTTCAGGCGCTGCTGGCTATCCTCCTTTTTCTGGGGGCCCGGGTTGGGGGTGGAAGGCGTTGGATTGCTACTGTTGGTTGCCATAACAACTGTTGTTTGATTATAAAAGCCAGCTTTTTGGTCGGCTGGCGGATGATTGTTTACCTATCGCGCCATTAACGGCAGCTGGTTTTGAAAAATTGTGTGGCCCGGCAAAGATTTTGATTGCGGGGGCGGCTGCCTGGTGCGAATCAGCAGATTTTTCTATTTTGCAAAAATAAACTAAGCTGTTATGCCAGACAACATCGATATAGGGCGCATCCTCTTTCTGGACATTGAGACGGTGTCTGCCCATGCCAGTTATGACAAGCTCAACGAGGACTTTAAGGAGCTGTGGGCGGCTAAAGCCAACCAGCAGGCGCGGGGGCGTGAGGAGCCGCTCACTGAAGAAGAGGTGGCGGAGTCTTACAAGGACCGGGCGGGCATTTTTGCAGAATTCGGCAAAATCGTCTGCATTTCTGTAGGGGCAGTGTACCGGGATAAGGAAGAGCAAAAGCTTAAAATCCGCCTCAAATCGTTCGCCAGCGAAAATGAGGCTGAGCTGCTGCACGAGTTCTCTCAGCTGGTCTTCAAACACTATAACGACCCGAACCGCTATGCCTTCTGCGGGCATAACGCCAAGGAATTCGACATTCCCTACATCTGCCGCCGCTTTGTAGTCAATCAGCTGCCGCTGCCTGCCCCGTTTGATATTGCCGGCAAGAAGCCGTGGGAAACGAAGCACCTGCTGGACACGATGGAGATGTGGAAGTTTGGCGACCGAAAGAATTATACCTCTCTTAAAGTGCTGGCCGCCCTGCTCGGTTTCCCTTCGCCGAAGGATGATATCGACGGCAGTGACGTGGGCCGCGTGTACTGGGAGGAGAAGGACCTGAAGCGCATCGCGTTCTACTGTGAGAAGGACGTGCTGGCGACCACACAGCTCTACCTGCGCTACAAGCGGATGCCCCTACTGGAGGAGGATCAGGTGTTGCACGTGGAGTAAGGGAAGGCCACTAAGCCAGAAAAGAAATGGTAAAGGTAGTGCCTTTGCCCAGCTCGCTTTCCACGGTGATTTGTCCGCCCATTGCTTCCAGCTGATGTTTGGTCATAAATAAGCCCAGGCCCTGGCCCTCCTGTTCGTTATTCAGGCGGGAGCCCAGCTTGAAGAGTTTATCCCGGTGTCTGTCGAGGTCAATGCCTGGCCCCTTATCTATTACACTGATGTGGATTTTCCCGGCTTCGGTAACGCCCCGGATGATAATGGTACGCTCCTCAGCGGTAATGCCGTATTTGATGGCGTTGGTGATCAGGTTGTGGAGCACGCTGTCAAAGTAGGCCGGGATTGCGGGAACGGTGAGCCCTTCGGCGATTTGCAGGTCAAAGCGGATCTCTTTCTTTTGGAGCACTTGTTTGTGCAGGTCCAGGATACGGCCAATGGCTTCGCTGACTGAGCAGGGGACTTTGTCCTGCAGGTTGATGTTGTTTTCGAAGTTGAGCAGGGCATTGACGTTGGACAGGGTGCGGTTGAGGTTGTTTACGGTGGTTTCGAAGAGGTCGAGGTAATCCGTATTGCCGGGTTCAAAACGCAGCATTTGCAGCAAGCCCTGCAAGTTGGCGGTGGAAGACCGGATGTTATGCGAGAGCATAAAGGAAAAGTCTTTGAGCCGCTTGTTCTGTTCGGTCATTTTTTCCAGTAGCTGGTTGCGTTCTTCCTTGGCTTTTTTCTCCGCGTCGATATCTTCAAAAATGCCGTGCCAGGTGATGCCGCCATCCCCGGTGGGCTCCGGCTTGGCGATGGCCCGGTTCCAGCGGTAGTTGTTTTCCCCTTGTTTGATGCGGTATTCTATGCGGATATCATCGTAATTGCCCTGTACGGCTTGCTCGATTACCTGGAGCACTTTATGAAGGTCATCGGGATGGGCATATTGAAAGACCACCGTGCCATCCTCCTTCAGGTCTTCCGGGCCGAGGAAAGGCTGTAAAGCTTTAATGCCGCTGCTGACGAAGGGAAAATGGATATGGCCGTCTGCCGAGTAGTGCATCTGGTATACAGCGCCGGGCACCTTTTCGGTCAGTTTGAGCAGTTGCTGCTGCCGTTGCTTGAGCTCCTCCTGATAAGCTTTTATTCTGGAAATATCCTGCGAAGTCGCCAGCATGCCTACTATACTGCCGGTTTCGTCCACGATAGGGCTATCTACGACGATTACCGGAAACAAGCGCCCGTCCCTGGTGCGGTGTATTTGTTCTCCGGCCCAGCTTTCGCCGCGCATCAGGGCTTCCCGCGCTTCTTTCATCTGTGCAGGGTCTGCCTCGTGCACGGTGATGCTCATGTTCTGGCCCAGCATTTCTTCCCGGCTGTAGCCGTAAATGTCAACTGCTGCCTGATTCCAGTAGCGGACAGTGCCGTCCAGGTCGATAGCAATAGCGGCCTGGCCGATGGTGTCGAGCAGCTGGCTTTTGTATGCGGCTTCTTTTTGGACCCGGGTTTGTTCGGATATGTCATAGCCGATGCACTGTATTTCTTCCGGCTCGCCGGCAGCGTTGGGTATGGCCCGGAATTCCCAAAAATTGGTGATCCACCCTTTGTCATTACTGACGGGTTTGCGCAGCGTAGCAAAGAAGGATTGCCCCGGATGACGCAGGCAGTTCTTTATGGTGTGCAGGCATTTTGGATGGTCTTCGCTGATAATGGAGTCCACGGAGTTTTTTCCGATCATAGCCTCAGGGTCGAGCTGGAAGCGGCGGCAGAAGTGGGAATTGAGGTAGGTGTAACAGCCTTTGAGGTCCGTACAAATGAAGTAGATGAGCTCCGTTTGGTCCAATCGGGCCAGAAGATCTGCCGGGACGTTTTTTGAAGTCATTTGGTGCATATTTGATAACCGGGCAGGTGCAGCAGCGCCGCATCAACCCTTTAGTTTTGTTTTTTTGCAATGGGTTGGGATGTTCGACTCTAATGTAGGCAAAAAAGTAATACTTCACACTAAAACAACCAGGGCGAAGCGGCCTGCCAGTCGCTGAGGATACGCGACCGCCAGGGGCCTACGGCTATTGGCTCCCCATTCACTTCAATACGCACTATATCTTTAAGCTGGAACCGCCGTTGCTGGGGGCTCCACCGGTAGCTGGCCCAGATGGCCGCTTGCTGCGGAAAGTCTTTGCCGGAAAAGTTGTAGTGGTCGGTAAAGTGCTGGTAAACGAGCAGTGGCTGCGGGTCATTGGGTCGGGAGCGCTCGGCGTCCACTCTGCCGAACATGCTGAACAGTTCGTGGTACTGCGAGCCCTGCTTTTGAAATACAGTACCGGTGCAGCCACCCGTGCCGCAGTGGCTGGGAGATTGGATTTCTATAAAGAAAAGGTCCGGCATAGGCAATTCTCCGGACAGTGGGAGTAGGTAAAACCGGCAGTCACTGCAGGGGTAGGTATTGGGGTAACCGCTGCCCTTATGGTTGAAGTCGCAAAGGCCCAGGCGCTCTGCCAGCACGATGGCATCACGGCGCTGAGCGTAGCCCGTCACTGCCAGTAAAAGCCCGAATATGATGCCTAAAGATCGGTACATGCTCAATGGGATAAGTATGCGTAAGGAGATGGGCAGAAGGTGTAAGGGACAAATATAGCCGTTTGGGAGCGTTTCGGCAGATTTTAGGCGCTAAAATTTTAGTGCCCCCACTTTCTTAACTGTTGAAGCACTGCCCGGAAGTCTTTGGGCAGCGGAGCTTCAAAGGTGGTGCGCTCGCCGGTGGCGGGGTGGTCGATCGTCAGCCGCAGGGCGTGCAGCGTCAGGCGTTGCATCAGCGGGCGCTCCTCCTCATCTTTGCCGAGCTGAAAACCGCGCTGCTTGACTTCAGAAAGGAAGAAAGCCTCACGCCGCCCGTACATTTCATCAATGGCAAGCGGGTGCCCGAGGGCTTCGGCGTGTACGCGGATCTGGTGCATACGGCCGGTCTCGATATGAAACTCCACCAACGTAAACTGCTTAAAGCGCTCGATCACCTTGTAGTGGGAAACGGCAGCTTTGCCCTTCTTTGCCACAATCATCCGCCCGGGTTTGGTGGGGTGCTCGGCCAGCGGGCGGTCGAGGGTACCGGTGTCGTGATACACCACTCCGTCGAGCAGGGCGAGGTAGCGCTTTTCCACGGTGCGCTGCTGAAACTGCCGGGACAGCTCCCGGTGGGCTTCCTCCTGCAGGGCGAATACAAGCAGGCCGGAAGTCTCGCGGTCAAGCCGGTGTACGGTGTAGACTTTGCCAAACTGCTGATTAAGCAGGCCAAGCAAACTGGGCAGGGTGGGGTCATGCCGGTCCGGTATGCTGAGCAGCCCGGGTGTTTTATTGACCATTACGATGTGCTCATCCTGGTGCAGGATGTCTGGTTTTACTTTGCCCATAAGATTAGGATAGGTTTTTGAAGCGGCGTTTGCCCATTGCGTAATATTGCCATACGATGCTGCCGGGGTAGCGCCCGGCGTAGTTAGGTTTATTGCTGATGCTTACCTTCTGCACCAGCTCGCGAATCTGACGGCGTTTGCGCAGCGTCCGCTTTAGGTTGGGAAAAAAAGACCAATGCGCCCGCAGTATAGCTCCAATATGGGATATTTTGCCCTGCATCAGGAACAGCGCCCCCGCCAGGCCATCGAGCAGCAGCCGGGCCGGCAGTATCCAGAGCAGCCTGCCGCGCTCTTCATTTTTTACCAAAGTATAGAGGCTGTTGCGGAAATTGAGGTACGCTTTGCGGGGGGTGTTGTAGTTGAGGGTGCCGCCGCCCACGTGGTATACCACCGAACGGGGCCGCGCCATTATTTTGTAGCCGGCCCGTTTGATGCGCCAGCAAAGGTCAATTTCCTCAGAGTGGGCAAAGTACTCGCCATCGAAGCCGCCCAGGTCATGAAAAAGCTTACTGCGCACCAGAAAAGCCGCGCCCGTCGCCCAGAAAACTTCCTGCAGCTCGTCGTACTGCCCTTCGTCCGGTTCCGTATCGGCAAAGATGCGGCCGCGGCAGAATGGGTAGCCGAGGTTGTCGAGCCAGCCGCCGGCTGCTCCGGCGTATTCGAAGCGGTTGGGCTCATCGTAGGCCAGTATTTTGGGCTGGCAGGCACCTACGCTGGGGTCACGCTCCATCAGCTCCATCAGCGGGTCCAGCCAGCCGGGCTCTACTTTTACGTCGGAGTTGAGCAGCAGGTAGTAGGGCGCTTCCACCCGCTGCAGCGCCTGATTGTAGCCTTCCGCAAAGCCGTAGTTTTGGCCCAGGTCAATGCAGCGCAAGTCCGGGTATTTTTCCGAAAGGAAATCGAGCGAATCATCAGTGGAGCCGTTATCGGCTACGATGACTTCAAAGTGGGGGTAGGTCGTGCCCAATACGCTGGGCAGGAATTTCTCCAGATAGCCCCGCCCGTTATAGTTGAGGATGACGATAGCCGCGCGGGCCTGCGGGCTCATTTTTTTTTTCGTTTCGGCGCTTTCCAGTTCGCCAATTACTTTCTGCACCTCCTCGCGGTCTTGCTGTAGCCGTTTGGACAAGGCTTCGAGCCCGTCGAATTTTTCATCGTCCCGTGTACGTTCAATAAGCTCCAGCTGCAGTTTATCCCCGTAAATATCTTTGTCGAAGCCGAAGAGGTTGACTTCAATGGTCTTGTTGTCGTACTGCTCCAGCGTGGGGCGGTCGCCAATGTACAACATGCCGCCGTAGCGCTGCCCCTGATGATAGGCGTACACGGCGTAGATGCCACCGGGCGGTAGCAGTTTGTGGCGCTGCGGTATTTCCAGGTTGGCGGTGGGGAAGCCGATGCGCTTGCCGATTTTGTTGCCGTGCACCACGGTGCCGGTCAGGGAGAAGTAATGCCCCATTAGCCGCGCTGCATCGCTGACTTTGCCTTCGTCGAGCGCCCGGCGCACCTTGGTGGAGCTCACCGCAATATCTTCCACCTCGTGTTTGCCGATTTCCACTACCTCATAGCCGCACGCTTCACCGTGCCACTTCAGGTAGTTGATATCCCCCTGCCGGTTGAGCCCGAAACGGTGGTCGTAGCCGATGACAATATGCTTCGGGTGAAATTTGTCGACTAAAAACTTCTTGATGTACTCGTCTGCACTCTGCTGGGAAAACTCAACGGTGAAAGGTACCACCACCACATTATCAATGCCGTAGCGGCGCAGCAGCTGTACTTTTTCCTCTATGGTGGTGATGAGCTTGAGCGAGTTGTCCTTGGGGTAGACGACGAGGCGGGGGTGGGGGTGGAAGGTCACGACGATGCTTTCCCCCTCGTTTTGCCGGGCCAGCTCCTTGACCCGGTCAAGGATTTGCTGGTGCCCCTGATGTACGCCATCGAAGGAACCGATGGTCAGTACCGCGTTGCGAAATTCCGGAAGGTCAGTAAGGTCGTTAAATACTCTCATTATTGTTCAGCAGCTCTTTCAGGGATAAAGTAACAATCCGTAAGCCGCAGCTGTTGTTCCTTCAAAGCTGCATGCATCAGAAAACAGCAGGGAAAACTGTTCTGTGCCTTCAATTGTTTGTACTTTTGCGTGCGGTTTTACCCGAATTCAATCTAAATCTAAATTAGCAGTACGTGAGTATTGATAAAACTACAGTCGTCAAGGCGCTTGCCAAAGTCACGGACCCGAACAGCGGTCAGGACATCATCACGATGAATATGGTGCGCGACCTTGAAATCGACGGCAATAATATCAATTTTTCCCTGGAATTGCCTTCTCTGGACTCCAAGAATAAGCAGGAGCTCAACTTCGCCTGCATGGCGGCGGTGCAGGAGGCTTATCCGGAGGCGAACGTCAATGTACACATGATCGCGCCGGCACCGGGTGTGAGCGAACAGCCGCGCAGCCCGCTGGCGCACGTCAAGAATATCATCGCGGTAGGCTCCGGAAAGGGGGGCGTTGGCAAATCTACCATAGCGGTTAATCTCGCGATGGGCCTGAAGCAGCTGGGCGCTAAAGTAGGCCTGGTGGACGCGGACCTCTATGGCCCGAGTATCCCCACTATGCTGGGCTTGCAGGGCAAGCGCCCGCAGGTAACGCAGGTGTACGATCAGCCAAAGATTATACCGCTGGAATACGAAGGCGTGCCGGTTATGTCGATCGGCTTCATCATCGAGCCGGAGCAGGCAGTCGTACTGCGCGGCCCCCGTCTGGCAGGCATCATCAAGCAGTTTTTCAACGATACCATCTGGCCGGAGCTGGACTACCTTATTGTCGACCTGCCTCCCGGGACGGGCGATATTCAGCTGACCCTGGTGCAGACCGTGCCGGTGACCGGCGCTGTGATGGTGACCACTCCGCAGGAAGTAGCGGTGGCGGATGCCATTAAAGCGATGAATATGTTCCTGCTGCCTTCGGTAAATGTGCCTATATTGGGGGTGGTGGAAAATATGAGCTGGTTTACGCCGGCCGAGCTGCCGGACCACAAATACTTCCTGTTCGGAGAAGGCGGCGGCAAACGCCTGGCCAAGGAGAGCCAATCGATGCTGCTGGGGCAGGTACCTATCGTGCAGAGCATACGCGAGGCCGGAGACACCGGAAAGCCCGCTGTGATGGGCAATGTGCCGCAGGCTACCGAAGCGCTGCAGCTCGTGGCCAAAAACACCGCCCGTCAGATCGCTGTGCGCAACGAGACGATGGACCCGACCCAAATTGTAAAAATGAATAACTAACAGACCATGACCGATACCGAAAAAAAGGACCTGCTGGAACGCGTCGATACCGCGCTCGACGATGTGCGCCCTCACCTGAAAGTGGATGGCGGCAATGTGGAAGTAGTGGATGTGACGGAAGATAATATCGTCAAGATAAAGTGGCTGGGCACCTGCGAGTCCTGCAATATGTCTATGATGACGATGAAAGCCGGCATCGAGCAAACGCTGCGCGGTAAAATCCCGGAAGTGAGCGGCGTGGAAGCCGTAAACGGCGTGGATGTAGGCTAATTGTTTAATACCTACTAACTCTATAGGATTTAATTGAAAATAATTGGTGCCAACTTTGGCATGCTGTTATTTTTTTCCCTACCTTTGACTCATAATCACTTCGCAAGGAGCGATTTTATTCAGAAGGGTGGAGAGACCGGGCTCTGTGAAACCCTGGCAACCGCACAGAAGTGAAAGGTGCCAATTCCCGCCAACTTGCCGCTATATTGCGGCGATTATTGGACAAATAAAATTGAGATATCCAATGATTTCACTGGCGAACCAATTTCCTTTCCGACAAGCACAGTCTGCTTGTTTTTCCAATCTATTTACTACTACTGCCTGCCGGGTTATGATGCCCGGTCACTGTTGTTGTTGTTAATGCCCATCTGACAGCGCGGCGTTTACGCGGCCGGTTGTGCTTTAGCGCAGCCCGTCAGCCGTATATGCAGCCCGCTGCCCCTGTCATTGTATTCATTCATCACATCATTTGATAAAACACACAATCAGCCATGTCTAATTATCGCTATGAAACCCTACAGCTGCACGCCGGGCAGGAAGAAGTCGAAGGGACTACCCGTTCCCGTGCCGTGCCGATTTACCAGACCACTTCTTACACTTTCAAGGATGCCGAGCACGGTGCCAACCTGTTTGCCCTGAAGGAATTCGGCAATATCTATTCCCGCATTATGAACCCGACGGTGGATGTGCTGGAAAAGCGTATCGCAGCGCTGGAAGGCGGAGCCGCTGCTGTAGCGGTAGCCTCCGGGCAGTCTGCACAGTTCATTGCGCTGACCAACATTCTGGAAAACGGCGACAACCTGGTATCGAGCGCCAACCTCTACGGCGGCACCTACAATCAGTTCAAAGTCAACTTCAAGCGCCTCGGCATTGAGGCCCGCTTTGTGGAGGACGAATCGCCGGCGGCCTACGAGCGCCTGATCGACGAAAACACCAAAGCTATTTACGTGGAAGCCATCGGCAACCCGAGCTTCAACGTGCCGGATTTTGAAGGCATCGCTGAAGTGGCAAAGGCGCACGACATTCCGCTTGTAGTGGACAATACCTTCGGTGCCTGCGGTTACGTATTTCGTCCGCTGGACCACGGAGCAAATGTGGTAGTGCAATCCGCAACCAAATGGATCGGCGGCCACGGCACATCGGTAGGCGGCGTCATCGTAGACGGCGGCAATTACAACTGGGGCAACGGCAAGTACCCGCAGTTCTCCGAGCCCTCCGAGGGTTACCACGGGCTGGTCTTCTGGGACACTTTTGGTTCTGACGGCCCGTTTGGCAACATTGCTTTCGCCATTCGCGCCCGGGTGGAAGGCCTTCGCGATTACGGCCCGGCACTGAGCCCGTTCAATGCCTTCCTGCTGCTGCAGGGATTGGAGACGCTCAGCCTGCGCGTACAGCGTACGATAGATAATGCACTGGAGCTCGCACAGTGGTTGGAGCAGCACCCGAAAGTAGACCACGTAAACTACCCGGGCTTGCCGGGCAGCCCGAGCCACGAGAATGCGAAGAAGTACCTGCAGAACGGCTTTGGCGGCGTGCTGTCCTTTACCGTCAAGGGCGGCAAGGAGAACGCCACGCGGTTTATTGAAAGCCTGCAGCTCGTCAGCCACCTGGCGAACGTGGGAGATGCCAAGACGTTGATTATTCAGCCTTCGGCGACCACGCATCAGCAGCTGTCCGAAGAAGAGCAGCTCAAGGCCGGCGTACTGCCTACTTTGCTGCGGGTCAGCGTAGGCATCGAGCATATTGAAGACATCAGAGCAGATTTCGAGCAGGCTTTCGCCAAAATTGAAGCAGGCGAGCCCGTTCCGGCATAAAACTTTACGACTTTGGAGTATTTAAAGATCGAACAACCCTTCACGCTGGAGAACGGCGCGGTGCTACCTGAGATCACGATTGCGTACCGCACCTACGGAAAGCTGGCGAAGGATGGCCGCAACGTCATCTGGGTGTTTCACGCCCTGACTGCTAATGCTGCTGTGGAAGAGTGGTGGCCCGAGCTGTATGGCCCGGGCCGGCTGCTCGACCCGGAGCGCTTTTTCATTGTATGCGCCAACATGCTGGGCTCCTGCTACGGGAGCACCAGCGCGCGCAGTATCAACCCGGAGACCGGCCAGCCTTACGGCAAGGATTTCCCGCTGGTCACGATTCGGGATATGGTGCGGGCGCATCAGCAGCTGCAGGCGCATCTGGGCATCCAAACGGTACGCCTGGGCATCGGCGGCTCTATGGGGGGGCAGCAGCTCCTGGAGTGGGCAGCGATGGACAAAGGCCTGTTTGAGCACGTTTGCATCCTGGCCACCAACGCCCGGCACTCCCCCTGGGGTATTGCCTTCAACGAGGCGCAGCGCATGGCTATCCTATCCGACCCTACCGTGTACGAAGACCAGCCCGATGCCGGAGCAAAAGGCCTGGCAGCGGCCCGGGCGGTGGCGATGCTTTCGTACCGCAATTACCGCACCTATCAGGGTACGCAGGCGGAGCCCGTTAACGACAAGCTCGACGATTTTCGCGCAGCTTCTTACCAGCGCTACCAGGGCCAGAAGCTCGTCGACCGCTTCGATGTGCTGGCCTACCTCAGCCTGAGCCGGGCGATGGACAGCCATAACCTGGCACGCGGTCGGGGCAGTGTGGAGGAGGTACTGCAGGGTATTCGGGCGAAAGCCCTCATCATCGGCATACAGTCGGATGTGCTCTTCCCGGTAGAGGAGCAGGCTTTCATCGCCACCCATATCCCGCAGGCGCAGCTGGAGCTCATCGACAGCACCTACGGGCACGATGGCTTCCTCATCGAGCACGAGGAGATCAGCCGGCTGGCCCGCCCGTTCCTGGAGGCTACGGTAGCGCTGGAGCAAAAGCGCAAGTACCGGCTGCGGGAGCGGCAGCAAAACGGCTTTGGCTTCCGGCCGCAGCAGGCGCTGCCGGGCACGGAGCGGTTTTAACACAGCGGTGACTTCGATCACTAACAGCTTTACCAGCGTTCATTATCTTTGGAACAATTGAAAAAATATCATTACTCACACTTAAAATACACTAACCTATGTCACTGAGATTAGGAGAAACAGCCCCGAACTTCAAAGCGCAAACCACAGAAGGTGAAATCGACTTTCACGAATGGCTGGGCGACAGCTGGGGGGTACTGTATTCTCACCCGGCTGACTTTACGCCGGTATGTACGACCGAGCTGGGCCGCACGGCAGCGCTGAAGGAAGAGTTTGCCAAGCGCAACGCCAAAGTGATCGCACTGAGCGTGGACCCGATTGAGGACCACATGAAGTGGCTGTCTGACATTGAAGAGACACAGAATGTTAAGATGAACTTCCCGATTATCGCGGATGCGGACCGCAAAATTGCGGAGGCCTACGATATGATCCACCCGGATGCCGACGAGAAATTTACCGTACGCTCCGTGTTCGTGGTTGACCCGAATAAGAAAATCCGCCTGACGCTGACTTACCCGCCGTCTACTGGTCGTAATTTTAACGAGATCCTGCGCGTGATTGACTCCCTGCAGCTGACTGATAACTACAGCGTAGCTACGCCGGTCGATTGGGAAGACGGGCAGGAAGTGGTGATCTCCCCGGCGATTTCCAGCGAGGATGCCAAGGAGAAATTCCCGAAAGGCTTCCGTGAGGAAAAGCCCTACCTGCGCCTGACTCCGCAGCCGAATAAGTAAGCGCCTGGCGCAAAAAAAGTAGCAATTGCCCTGCAGGACCAGCTGTTCTGCGGGGCATTTGTGTTTAAATCAAAAATCGAGTACTTTAGATAAAAATTTTGTGATGGCCGGGACGGCAATTTCGCTGCCCCTGCCTTTCCGGATTTTAAAATCCCTGCCCAGTCCCTTTTTCAAAACGCATGAAGAAAACCGTACTATTTCTCGACAAGCCCCATCCGTACCTGCCTCAGCAGCTCGAGCGTCTCGGCTATACATGCCAGCACGCCTACACCGAAAGCCGGGAAGCGCTGCAGCCAGACCTCGCTGCCTGCACCGGCATCATTCTGCGTAGCCGGTTTACGCTGGATGAGCCGTTTCTGGCCGGCTGCTCAAACCTGAAATTCATTGCCCGAATGGGCATTGGCTTAGAGCACATCGATCTGGCTTACGCCGAAAGCCGGGGCATCACCGTGCTCAATTCGCCGGAAGGCAGCCGCGACACCGTGGCCGAGCAAACGATGGGCATGATGCTAAGCTTGCTGAACAACATCAACAAAGCCGACCGGGAAATCCGGCAGGGCCGCTGGGACCGCAAAGGCAATCAGAGCCGGGAGTTGCGCCACCGCACCGTCGGCATCATCGGCTATGGCAATATTGGTACTGCGGTAGCGCAGCGGCTCAATTGCTTCGGCTGCCACGTCATCGCTTACGATAAGTTCCGCCACAACTACGGCAGCGCCCTGGCCGAGGAAGTCAGCCTGGAGCAGTTGCAAGCTGAAGCCGACATCGTCACCGTCCATATCCCGTACTCGGAAGCGAACCACCACTTTATCAATGAGCCCCTGCTGCAGGGCTTCGCCAAGCCCATTTTCCTCCTCAATACCGCCCGCGGCCTGGTGCTCGACACCGCCGCCCTCGTCCGCCAGCTGGAGTCGGGCCAAGTCCTCGGCGCCGCCCTCGACGTCCTCGAGTACGAAGAGCAGTCCTTCAATACCCTGGAGCTGGATACCCTGCCGGCGCCCTTCCAATACCTCCGCCGCGCCGAGAACGCCATCCTGACGCCGCACACGGCCGGCCTGTCGCGCGAGGTGATGGGCGCGCACGCGCGGGTGCTGGTGGAGAAGATTGAGGTGTTGGGGGTGGGGTGAGGAGTAGAGCATCAAAAGTCTGACTTGTCCTGAAATAGGTTGACAAGAATGTAAACAAAAATCAGGACGAAGATGAAG
>CAJXXJ010000010.1 GCA_913062745.1 uncultured Phaeodactylibacter sp. | reverse complement strand
AAAGCCGGGCGGCCCGCTGTCCACCACCTCCCCTACCCCACCCACTTCGGCAGTCAGGCTGAACGCCAGCCACAGCAGGCCCGTGACGATCATAATCGTTTGCACAAAATCCGTCACCGAGACTGCCCACATCCCACCGATGTAGGTATAAATGACTACCACCAGCGTACAGACGGCAATGCCCTGCAGCATCGTCAGCCCGGCCACCACATTCAGGATGATGGCCATCGCTACGAGCTGCGCTGCGATCCACCCAAAGTAGGAAGGCACCATAAAGACCGCCGAGATGAACTCCGCCTGCCGGCTGAAGCGGATGCGGAAAAAATCGTTGAAGGTCAGAATATTCATGCGGTACAGCGGGCGGGCAAAGAATGCGCCCACCAGGATGAGGCAAAGTGCCGCGCCAAAGGGGTCTTCGATCACCCCGATCAGCCCGTGCTCCACAAACTCTGAGGAAGCGCCCATGATGGTCTCGGAACCAAACCAGGTAGCAAACAGGGCGCTCGCAGCCACCAGCATCGGCAGGTTGCGGCCCGCTACCACAAAATCAGCCGCTGAGTGTACCCGGCGGGAAGCCCAGTAGCCAATCAGCAGCGTAAGCAACAAATAAGCAGCAATGAATCCCAGCAGCATAGCCTTATCGCTTTTGCAGCGGCAATTTGCCGGCGCGCATCAGCCGCCCTACCGGGTACAGCTGATAGGTGGGCTCGTAATAGGGAGAACGCTCGTAGATGAAATTGAGCTGCGCCCGGGCTGATTTCGCAAATTCCTCATCTTCCGCGCGGCGTTTCTCCAGGGCGGCCTTCAGGCCGGGGTCCTGCCTGAGCATACGGGCGGCTTCGTCTTCGAATACGTAAGCCGAAAAATACTCCTTGCGCATCAGTATGCCGTCGAAGAAATTCCAGGCGAAAAAGGAGTCCGGCGCCTGTGGCTCGAGCGTTTCCACGATGTAGCGGTTGGCAGGCTGATTGACGAATACCACATAATCGCCCGGGCGGTACGTCCACTCCCGGGTTTCGCGCTGCGGTTGTATGTCGTAGTGTAGATAGTGCGCCTCGTAGGCTTCTTCCACGGTTTTGTAGTCTGTCATCCGGTACAGCTCTACCTCCGGGCTAATCTCCTCGCTGAGGCGGTACAGCTCCACGCCGTTCCAGCGCAGCCGGTCGACCACGCCTTCGTAGGCCTGCGGGATGAGGTAAGCGGCCGGTTTTTGCACTTTGGCCGTCGTATTGTAGTAGCGATAGTGGGGCACCGGTTTGGTATAGGGCGCGCCCCGGTCGTAGTACAGGCGCTCCAGCCCGGATACTTCGCTTGGCTTATACCTGGCTTCGTAGCCTTTAAACTGCAAGGTGTCGGCACGCTGCCGGTCGAGTTCCCAGTTTAGCGCAAAGCTGTCCTTCTCTACCGTATGCTGAATGGCCTGCCGCCGGGCTTCCAGGATTTTCTTTTTGTCGCGTTGCATCTGCCGCAGCATAGCCTGCATGAAAGCGTAAGTGCTCTGCACCCGGTCTTTGAAGGGCTTGAGCATATGCGTTTCCGCAATAAAGCTAACCGTGTTGTGCAGGGCTGCGTAGCCGGAGCCGAAGCGCGGCAGGTCGAGAAAACCGGCAATGCCCTCATCCGGGGTAGAGCGTACATATACATACGGTGTCATCTCCCAGCCGGCGAGCTCCATGCCGGCGTACAGGTCCGGCAGCATTTCTGTATTGAGATAGCGGGTGAGGAAAGGGTCGAGCTTATCGCGCTGCGTGGTAATGAGCGTCATCGTGTACTGATAGTCGGCCCCGTTGGAGGTATGGTTGTCGATAAAGACATCCGGCTGCCACTGCGCAAAGAGCTGATTGAAAGTCTGCGCATTGCGGGAGTCGCACTTGATAAAATCCCGGTTCAGGTCGAGGTTGCGCGCGTTGCCGCGAAAGCCGTGCAGGCGAGGCCCCCGCTGATTAGCCCGGCTGTCCCGCCCGCGCTGCAGGCCCCCGCCGATATTGTAGTAGGGCACGACCACGAAAACCAGGTCCGCCAGCAGCTCCATTGCGCCGCCCTCCAGCAGATCCCGCATCAGCATCATCGTGGCATCTACGCCGCAGGGCTCGCCCGGGTGGATCGCGTTATTGACGAACAGCACCACCTTCCCCTGCTCCTTTGCCACTTCGGGGTCCCAGGCACCGTCTTTAGCCAGTACGGCAAGGTGCAGCGGGTAGCCTGCATCGGTAGCTCCGTGCTCCTGCAGCTGCAGGGCCGGGTAGGTAGCGGCGAGCTGCTCGTAGAAAGCGATCGTCTCTTCGTAGGAAGCGCTGTAGTTGTCGTCCCGCTCGAAGGGCGTCAGCATCTGCTGCGCGTGCAGGGAAAAGGCGAGGGACAGCAGTAAAAGGGACAGGGCCGGCTTCATAATTGTTGTTTTGGTCAACCCCGCAGGGCTGTGTTTTTGAAGGCCCCAAGATAATTAAGCCGGGCCAAATAAGAGCAATGGTTGGGTCGGCAAAACTTTTTAACCAAACCCTAAGCTTCTCTGCCGCTTTTAAATAAAAATTAACCAGCCGCGTATACGGCCAGCTGCACATTTTCCTTTTAACAAGTGTTATATTCTGTGAACACCCACTTGACAACCAATTGATTACAACCAGGCTGCTGACAGGGGCCGCAGTAAAAAAACCGGGTTTCCCCCTCCTTTTTCCGGCACGGTGAGCAGCTTGCAAAGCAACAGTAAAACCATTCAGATATGGCATTACAAAAAACCTTCATCTGGCTGATCGTGCTGGTACTGAGCGGTACCAGCCTGCAGGCGCAGTACTTCGGCAGAAACAAGGTCAACTACGAAAACCACGAGTTCGAAGTGCTCGAATCGCCTAACTTCCGGTTCTACCACTACCTGGAAAACCAGGACCGCATGCGCGAATTTGCCAGCCGGGCCGAACGCTGGTATCATATGCATCAGCGGGTGCTCAACGACACCATCGTTGAAAAGAACCCATTCATCCTGTACAACAACCACGCTGACTTCCAGCAGACGAATACCATTTCCGGTGCGATCGGCGTAGGGACCGGCGGTGTGACGGAGGCCCTGAAAAACCGGGTCGTCATGCCCATCGCGGAATCCCATCAGCAGACCAACCACGTGCTTGGGCACGAACTGGTGCACGCCTTCCAGTACAATATGATCCTGAACGGCGACTCCACCAATCTGCAGAGCCTGGGCAACCTGCCGCTGTGGATGGTGGAAGGCATGGCGGAGTATATGTCGATTGGCCGCATTGATGCGCACACAGCCATGTGGATGCGCGATGCCGTGCTCAACGACGACGTCCCCACCATCAAAGACCTGAACAACCCCAAGTACTTCCCCTACCGCTACGGGCAGGTATTCTGGGCCTTCCTGACGGGGCTGCAGGGCGACGACATCATCGAGCCCTTCTTCATCTCCACTGCCAAGTATGGTATGGAAGAAGCCAGCAAACGGGAACTCGGCGTACCGCTTGACACCCTGTCCAAAATTTGGGTGGAAGGCGTCAAACGGCAGTTCGGGCAATTCACCGCTGAAGGGAAAAAAGACCGGCAAGTCGGCCGCAGGATGTTCAGCAAGGAGAATTCCGGGCGCATCAATATCGCTCCGGAAATCAGCCCCAACGGGCGCTACGTCATCTTCCTTTCGGAAAAAGACCTGTTCTCCATTGACCTCTTCCTGGCGGATGCCCGCACCGGAGAAGTGCTGCGCAAAGTGGCGAGCAGCCGCCGGGCCGGCCACATCGATGATTTTGCCTATATCGAATCTTCCGGCACCTGGTCGCCCGACAGTGAACGCTTCGCCTTTGTAGCCTTCAGCAAAGGGCGGAATATCCTGATCATCAAAGACGTCACCAACGGCAAAACCGTAGAGGAAATCGTACCGGAAGGGCTGCAGGCCTTCAGCAACCCGGAATGGTCGCCCGACGGCAACCACATCGTCGTCTCCGGGCTGGTAGACGGGCAGCCGGACTTGTTCCAGATCAACTTGCGGGACAACAGCGTGGAGCAGCTCACCAACGATACCTACTCCGAGCTGCACCCCAGCTACGCGCCCGACGGCCGCTTTATCGTCTTCTCCACCGACCGCCTGTCGTTTGAGCAGGGCCGCCGCAACGGGCGCTGGTCCTTCAACCTCGCGACGCTCGACCCGGTGAGCCGCCGGGTGGAAAACATCGACGTTTTCCCCGGAGCAGACAATATGAACCCCATCGTGAATACACAGGGCAACATCCTCTTCCTGTCCAACCGCGATGGCTTCCGCAATATGTATGAGTACAACATGGGCACCGGAAAGGTGTACCAGCTGACTGACCTGATTACCGGCGTGAGCGGCATCACGGCCTATGCTCCGGCTATCAGTGTAGCGCGCCGCCGCGACCGCATCATGTACACCTACTTTTCTCAGAACGGGTACAGCATCTACCGGGCGCAGCCGGAAGACTTCCTGAACCGGGAAGTGCCGGCCGACGCTGTGGACTTTTCTGCGGCTACCCTGCCGAAGTTCAACAAGCGGGCCACCTCCATCGTGGATGCGCAGCTCGATCAGCTGCCGCCGGCCATGGAGCTGCCGGAAACGGCTTTTTCCGTGCACCCCTACCGGGCTGAGTTTAAGCTCGACTATGTTGGCGGCAGTGCCGGCGTGGGGCTGGGCACGAGCAATGCCTTCGGCACGCAGACCGGAGTAGCCGGCGGTATCGACTTCCTGTTCAGCGATATCCTGGGCGACAATCAGCTGTTTGCCAGCGCAGCGCTGAACGGGGAGATTACCGACTTCGGCGGCGCGATTGCTTACATCAACCGCGACAAGCAGCTCAACTGGGGCGCTTCGCTCTCGCATGTGCCCTTCCGCAACTTCGCCTTTGGCAACCGTGGCATTACCAACGTAGACGTCAACGGTGATGTCTTCCCGGTTTTTGCGGACACCTTCTTCGTACGGCGCATCTTTGAGGACAAGGCGACGCTTTTTGCGACTTACCCCTTCTCCTCCACCATGCGCATTGAGGGCTCTGCCTCCTTTGCGCGCTACAGCACGCGGCTCGATCAGTACGTCAATTTGTATCAGACCGACGGCTTCTTCCTCGGCCCGCAGCTGGGTCAGGAGCGGGAGAAGCTCGACACGCCGCCCGGTTTCAACCTGTGGAGTGCCGGTACCGCCCTGGTCGGTGATAATGCCGCCTTTGGCATCGTCGGCCCGCTGCAGGGGCACCGTTACCGCTTTGGCATCACGCAGTACGCCGGCGAGTTTAACTACGCGCAGGCCACGCTGGACTACCGCCGCTACCGCTACTTCAACGACCTTAACTTCGGGCTGGCCTTCCGGGCGCTGCACTACGGCCGCTACGGGCAGGGGGCTGAAGACATTTTCCCGCTCTTCGTAGGCGGCGGCTGGTTTGTGCGGGGCTTCAATAATGCCAGCTCGTCTGAAATCCTGAACCGGAACGGCCGCTCGATCGACGAGCTGTTCGGCAGCAGGATTGCGGTGAGCAACTTTGAGGTGCGCATCCCCTTCACCGGGCCGCGCCGCCTTGCGCTCATCAAATCAGGCATCATCTTCTCCGAGCTGACGCTCTTTGCTGACGCCGGCGTTGCCTGGTACGACTTCGATCAGTTTGACGGGCCGCTCTACCGCCGCGACAGCGAAGGAGAAATCCTGATCAACCCCACCACCGGGGAGCAGCTGATTGAGCGCATGGGCGCTGAACCCATCATCAGTACGGGCGTATCGCTGCGGGTCAACCTGTTTGGTGCGCTCATCGTGGAGCCGTACTACGCCTTCCCGCTTGCACGGGATACACGCGGCAGCTTTGGCCTCAATCTGGTGCCGGCCTGGTAAACCAACCGCATAAAAGCACAGAAGCCGGGCACTTCCTTCAGGGGGAGTGCCCGGCTTCATTTTTTGCGTAAGCGCAAAAAAAGAGAGCCACCGTATGGCAGCTCTCGGTAACTTGGATTAGTATGAAAAAACGATCTTGGTTCTCTTCAAAAGGTTGCCGTGCTGTGCGCACGGCAACGATATATGGATTAGTATGAAAAAACTCCGGTTTTGCAAGCCTGCTGCCTTTTGGATAGAGGCTATAGCTCAGCACAAACAGCCGACGCAGATGCTAACGGCTAAATAGCTGCTCACAGACTTGGAGACAAGAAGTAGGGAGTAGCCGGCTATTTCGCGCCGGGCTATAAGGGACCTGCCGGGTTTAGTCTTGTATAGGGCTTGGCAGGTTGGTTGTTCCGGCCCGCGTGAGGCGGCCCGGGGTCCATTCTTTTCTACTTCAGTCGGGTGTAGGTAACTCCTAAAATAGTTGTTACTCTAACTATCTGTTTATATAGACGCAAATGTAGCTTATAGGTTGCATCCAACACCTACGAATATCGTTGTCTAAATGTTAATTTTCGACACTTTTCTATAAAACCCGGATTCAACTAGACAAATGCACCAGTCGCCAGCCGATTTTGGCGTAAGCCAGCGATAAAACGCGGCTTTTTTTCGGTAAAACCAACTTTGCGGATGCTTATCAGGCCATCGCCCAGATGCCGAGGAAGTGGCCCGTGGAGCCGCCCATCACAAAAACGTGCCAGACTGCGTGGTGGTAAGGCAGCTTCTGCCAGGCGTAAAAAACCACCCCTACCGTATAGGACACCCCGCCCCAGACGATACCGTGCAGCGTGCCCAGCGGCATCTGCTCCATCATTACCGGAATAGTCAGCACGCCCATCCACCCCATGACGAGGTAGAAGGTGACCGACAGCCATTCCCACTTCCCGAAAAAGAACAGTTTATAGATCAGGCCTGCCCCTGCCATGCTCCAGATGATGATGAGGTACCAACTACCAGGCATGTAGTGCAGCAGCAAGGGGGTATGCGTACCGGCGATGAGCATATAGATGCTGATGTGGTCGGCCTTGCGCAGCATAAACTTGAGGCGCGGCTCCTCCACGTAGTGGTAGAGGGAAGAGACGAGGTACACGAGCAGCAGCGTGGCGCTGAACACCCACAGCCCCGTCCACACAGCGGCGCTCACCTCTCCGCGGGTCGACCACAGCAAAAAGGGCACGCCGATGATGCTCAGCAGGAAACCGATTGCGTGGGTAAGGGTATTGGCCTGCTCCTGACGGGCGGTGGTGGTGGGTAAGCTCATGTTTTTTAGTGAGGGAACACAGCAGGCCCGGCACAGGATGAGGGGGCTGCTGAAAATTCTGATTTTTTCGCCCCGCAGCGCAGGATAATTATGCCGGGTGCCGTAAATTAGCAGGTGACTACTCTTCTGAGCACCTGCCGGGAAGGCCCGCCCTGCCGGCCTGCTTCTTCTTCACATTGGGGTTTGACTTGCCGGATTGCCTCCCTGACGGATGGCAGCTAACCATATTTTTTTTAACAACCCGGGCTTCGCAGCCCACCGGGGTGTTTCCCCAAAACCCTTAAACTATGTACCCACGTATTTTTTTATTCGTATTCGCCCTGCTGCTGTGCTCGTTTGCGGCCCTCTGCGCGCCGGTTGGCCCGGAAGCAGCACGCCGGGTAGCCGAAAACTGTTTTCAGGCCGCAGCCGCGCGGCAGCCGGGCGCTGCCTTCAGCGGGCCGCTGCAGCTTCAGCAGTCCGTGCACAGCAGCCCGCTCGAAGGGCAGCCTGCCCTGTACTACGTCTTTGCGCCGGCATCCGGGCAAGGCTTTGTCATCGTTGCAGCTGAAGACCGCGTGCTGCCCGTTTTAGGCTACAGCCTGAACAGCCCCTACACTACAGACTCCGGCGAACAGCCTGACCCCTTCCGCAAATGGATGGAATATTACCGCTGGCAGATTGAGGACGTCATTGCCCGGGACCTGCCCGGAGACGATGCAATCGCCGCCGAGTGGGCGGCCTACCGCAGCGGCAGCATCAGCAGCCGCAGCCCGCTCAGCGTAGACCCGCTGACCACCACCAAATGGGATCAGCCTTTCCCCTACAACGCCCTCTGCCCGCCGGACCCCAATACCGGTCAGCGCGCTGTGGTAGGCTGTGTGGCGACGGCGATGGCGCAGATCATGCGCTACCATGCGCACCCGCAGCAGGGCACCGGCTTCCATTCCTACAACCACCCGCAGTTTGGCACCATCTCTGCCAATTTCGGGGCGACCACCTACAACTGGGGCAATATGCCCAATACCGTCAGCTCCTACAACGAAGACGTCGCGCGGCTGAGCTTCCACTGCGGCGTAAGCATAGAAATGGGCTACGGCGTACAGGTGAGCGGCGTGAGCTCCCTCGCCGGTGTAGCGAGTGCGCTGCGGCAGTACTTTTCCTACGACCCGAACTCCACCCGCTTTGTGGAGCGCCAAAACTACAGCGACGCCAACTGGCTGCAGCTCATGCGCGACGAGCTGGACAACGGCCGGCCCGTAGAGTACGCCGGCATTGGGCAGGGCGGCGGCCACGCCTGGGTGATGGATGGCTACGACGGCAACTTCTTCCACATGAACTGGGGCTGGGGTGGTTTCCAGGACGGCTACTTTACCCTCAATAACCTGAACCCCTCCACCGGCGGGACCGGAGCCGGCAACAGCGGCTACAACAACTTCCAGCAGGCGGTGGTCGGCATACAGCCGGCGGGCGACACCGGGGGCGGCAATAACCCGCCGCCGCAGGCCTACGCCGACCTGCAGCTGTACTCCAATTTTTTCCTTACCCCCTTCCCGCTGCAGTTTGCCGCCCCCTTCGACATTCAGGTGGATGTAGCGAATGCTGGCAGCGATGACGTGAGCGGAGAGATCGGCGCCGCGATCTTCACGGCTGACGGCAACACCTTTATCGACTTTGCAGATATCGTGAGCGGCACCCTGGAGAGCGGCTTTTTTTACAACCTCACTTTCTCCAATGAAGGGCTGCCTGCCTCGCCCGGCAGCTACCTGCTCGGCTTGTTCTACCGGCCACAGGGCGGCGAGTGGTCGCTCATCCCGCCCGGCGACTACGCCAACCCGGTAAGCTTTGAGATTGAAGGCCCGTACAACGATATACAGCTGTACGCGCCGATTGCGCTGAGCAACAGCCCGATTGTGCAGGGGCAGCCCTTTACGGTCAATCTGGATTACGCCAACTTCGGCTCTTTCAACTACAGCGGCGACTTTTCCATAGACCTGTACACTCTGGAAGGAGAATATCTGGAGGAGCTGTCGATTGTAAGCGCCGACCTCTGCGGCAACTGTCATTTCACCGATGGCATCACTTATCAGGTGGAAGGCGTGGATGTGGAGCCCGGCACCTACCTGCTGGCGAGCTGGAACCGCCCTGCCGGCGGGGATTGGCAGATTGTGGGCAACGGCGAATACGAGAACCCCATCTACGTGCAGGTAGCCGCCCCGGCCATTCAGCCGGATGCTTACGAGAACAACGACGAGCCGGCACAAGCTTTCCCCGTCAGCCTTTCCTTCAGCGGCAACAGTGCGCAGTGGAGCAGCTCGGGCACCAATATGCATACCGCCGAGGATCAGGACTACTTTGTGCTCAATCTGCCGGCCGGCTACAATTACCAGGTGAGCGGCCGGGCGCACGACTCCTACAACAGCGGCAACGGACAGCAGTATACTAACGATGTGCTGTTTGGCTTCAACGACGGAAGCGGCTGGACGGAGCTCTACGACGATGTGATGCCGCAGCCGCTGAATGTCCCCGGCGGCAGCAGCCTGGTGGTCGGCGTCTCGCCCTACTTCGTGGGCACGCTGGGCAGCTATCAGCTTGACCTCAGCGTCAGCCGCACGCTGACTACCTCCACGGAGGAAATAGCGCCCTCCACCGCCCTGACGGTCTCCCCCAACCCGGGCCGCGGCCTGTTTGAGCTGAAGGCGGAGCTGCCACAGGCCACTGCCCTCACCCTGCTGGTGCAGGACATCAACGGGCGGCAGCTGTTGCAGCAGCAGTTGGGCGTTCAGCAGGCGTTCCGCCATTCTTTTGAGCTGCCCGATGCTGCTCCGGGCGTGTACCTGCTACGGCTGCTGGGCGAAGGCACACAGCTGCAGCGCAAACTGGTCATCATCGAATAAACCCGGAGGGGCGGGCCCTGCCTGCCCCTCCTCAAGCTTTCCTTTATGAAAAACCAACTGCTTGTTCTTCTGCTCGCCTGCGTGCTGGCATCCTGCAATTCTGCCCGCCGGCAGGCGGAGGCTATCGCCATCGAATTTGGGCAAAAGCCCACCATCGTCTACAAAACCAAAGCCGACTACCGGCAGTACGTGCCGGTACTGCTGACGGAAGACCGCCAATCGCTGCTCAGCTACCCCGCTCCGCAGGACCTCTACGCAGACGGTGAGCTCGCCCTGCCCCTCCCCCTTGAGGATGGCTACCTGCTCGACCGCCGTGGCATCGGCCCGCAGGTGGCATTTCTGGATATGACGTACGAAGAATACGCGCAGCTGCCCAAACCGCCGGCTCCGTCTGAGCTGCTGGCCCGCGTGCAGGAAGCTGCGCCTCTGCTGGAGTGCTACGACTGCGGCTCGGTGCGCTCTGCGGAACAATTGAATATTTTGATCCGCGGGAAGGGGCTGGCGAAGTGCAGGCGGCTGGAATGAGAAAAAGGGTTTGAAAGGTAGCGAAACCCGGGGAGCTGCTTTTTTTCAGTTGCGCTCCGGCAGGGCGAACTCCTCATCGATAGCTGCAAGGATTTTCGCAAACACAGCATCCTGCCGGTGGGCAAAAAGCACGAACTGCAATTTATCCTGGGCGTCAAACGGCAGCTGGAAAAGATGCGCCTGCAGTGCCGAAAAGTACCGGAGCAGCTTTGGGAAATCCACCCGGGTGAGCCTTGATTGGGGGCGCAGGAAATCAGGAAGCGCTTTAAATACCACATCAGGAGAAAAATCGGTTTCATGGGGCAGGATGCAGCCAAAATCGTAAGGCACACGTTGGTGCCGCTCCACCAGGTAGGGCACATTGTCCCTCGTACCCTGAATGGCTGCAAACGTCTGGGAATAGCCCTCACTGGTATTCAGCTCTTCTTCCCAGACCTCCGCCGGCTGCAGTTGGCCCGACTGCAGTTCGATGTAAAGCCTTAATTTGATACTACGTACGGCGTCTAAAGGCTGTGGCGTATTTTCAACATAGAAAAAATAGAGCTGATGGGTTTCCATTGCGTCATGAAAAATGGAGTCCTGCAGGGCGCAAAGGTCGCTGCTGGTTATACTCAGGATGCGATAAAGGATACGCTCGTAGGCTTGCAGTTCCTGCGTGATCTGTGCCTGGTGCGGGAAGTGCGCTTCGCTGACCGGGCTGTGGTGGATGGTTACCATAACTCAATAATATTGTGTGGCCTGTACAGTATGAGAGGCCGTTACCTGCAGAAATACATGTAGCTGGCAGCTTTCATTGCAGGACTCAATATACACGGTTTTAGGGACAAATGGCGTGACGGGGTTATTTCATTTGGCCCCATGTACTATACCGACGACGAAGTAGTTTCCCCGATAGCTATCCCCGATAGGAATCCCCCGATAGGAATCGGGGCCAACCATGACTTCGTGCCTGCCCGACATGCAAAGGCAGGCGGGTCGGCATACCTGTGCCGTATAACTATCGGTATACTCGTGCGTCGGGTGGACGCCCAAACCTCTCCATTCCGAGTATACCAGACGGCTTTCTACCCGAACCCGCGGGCGGTGGTGCGCATTGGGATTGGTTGACGGTTTTGAATTGATTGAATCTGAACGTTTCATCATTTCGGAAAGCAGTAAAATTGAACTAATTTTGGTGTAAGATTTTTTATAAAAGTATAGCAATTGAAATAGGATAACATGGGAAAGATGAATATAGAATTTGTGATAGATGAGTTTGGAAACAAGAAAGCGGTTCTGATCCCCTTTCAGGAATGGGAGCAATTCAAAAAAGAATTACAGTCATTCTTCGAATATAAAGAGCAAAAAAAAAGTTTAAAGAAGGCTTTTACAGAAGTGGGAAAAATCAAGAAAGGGGAGCTGCCTAAAAGGACAATGCAACAGTTTTTAGATGAATGTTGATGTCATATTAACTCCAAACTTTGAGAGGGAGGCGAAAAAACTTATCAAAAAGTATCGCTCTCTAAAGCAAGAACTGCTTGAGTTTACCGAGGAACTTAAAACTCAACCGCGCCTTGGCACTCAGATAAAAGAGAACGTCTATAAAATCAGGCTAGCAGTACGTAGTAAGGGAAAAGGTAAGAGTGGTGGAATGCGTATTGTTACCTACGTAGAGGCTGAACTGGTACAGAAAGCAGAGCAAACAGACGTTTATTTACTTTCGATATACGACAAGTCTTCCAGAGAGAATATATCGGATCAAATCATAGAGCAAATCATTGATGAGATTCGATTAGAATTAAAAGACCTACTAACTGATGCCAATAGGGAAGAAGAGTGATGGCGAGTCCGTACGGATGCTTTCTTCTCCGTGCGGCACACATTTTTGAACACTACCACACATTTATAAACACTCTCCCAAGCCGCTGCCCAGGCAGAAAAACCCACAGAAGCATCACAGGCGCTGCCGCAAATACCGCAGCACCTGCTCCATATCCCGCTTGATCGGCACCGTGCCCTGCACATAGTTATTATGCATAAAGCTAAAGATCAGCGTCCGCCCGCTATCCGTAATCAGGTAGCCGCTCAGGCAGTGCCGGTTGCTCAGCGTGCCCGTTTTGGCATAAATGTACGGCTGCCGGCCACCCCGGTAGTAGCGCTTCAGCGTACCCGACACCCCGCCCGCCGGAAAAAGGGACAGCAGGCGCTCCCGCTCCACATCCCGGTAGAGCAGGCTGAGGACCTGCACGAGCGCGCGCGGGGTAAATAAGTTGTAGCGCGACAAGCCTGAGCCATCCCGCCACAGCAGCTCATCCTCCAAGCTGGAGAAAAGACTGTCTTTGGCATAGCGGATAGCCTGCATAGCCGACTGGCTTCCGCTCAGCTTTTCGGCGCAAGCCAACAGCAACTGCTCCGCCAGGAAATTGTCGCTCTCCTGCATCATGCGGCGCAGTACGGTATCCGGCAGGTGGACCCGGTGGGTAGTGGCCGCCATAGGAGGCATACTGCCGAGGTCCATCAGCTGCACCGGCTGCCCGAGCGTATCACTCAGCAATTCCGCAATGACCTCCGGAGAAGTATTGAACGGTACCTCCTGATAAAACGGCCGGCCGGATAGCGCCGCCTCGTTGTATTCAAACACATTGCGCCCTTCCTGCCGGGCAACCTCGGGCCGGCCATTTTCCATACGCGGGTTGAACACCAGGCGAGACTGAAAGTAAGGCGGGTAGGCGGTAAAGCCCTCCCGCATCCGCTCCCGGCCAAAGTAGGCGAGATTGCCGTAGATCGGGAAGGAAGATTTCTCCACCTGGAAGTCGTAGTTATAATCATCCCAGGCCCAGCCCGGCCCGTAGCGCTTATCTTTGAAATTGTGCGTGGAAAAGAAAAGCTCACAGGTAGAGTCCCTGAGCACCGACAGGCTATTGGTGTCCTGCGGCAGCTTAGGGTTCAGGAACATCGGGTTGGCCGTGCCCCAGAAAATGAGGGTGTCGCCCGAGCTTGCGTACCGAAAAGCCGGCATGGAATCTCCCAGTACCTTAAGTGTGGTGTAGAGGGTCAGGATCTTGGTATTGGAAGCAGGCGTGAAGTAACGGTCGGCATTAATATCCAGCAGCATGCGCTCCGCCGCCGGGTCGTAAAGCGCAAAGCCGGTAAAAGACTTTGAAAACGCCTCTGAGCGCTGTATCATTTGGTAGGCCGTGCTTAGTATTTGCTCCTGCTCGTCAGATTGAGCCAGTGCTGTAAATGACATTAAGCAGGCCAGAAGAAGGAGGAAGTGCTTCATCACCGTTATCTTTGGATTCTGGGAAAAGAATAATTTATGCTAAGAATACTCATTTTTTCGTTACTCTTTGCTTTTTGCCTGCCGCAAAAAACGGCTGCACAGTTGCCGGGCGGCACCTCTTCTGCCAATGACTGGAAAAAAGCCCAACAGGCGGTGACCGTACTGCGCAATGACCGGCAACTGCTGCCCCTGCGCCGGCTTGATACGCTGCGGGTCGCCCATATCAATATCGGCAGTTTTAAAGCCGGCGATTTTCTGGCTACCGCCCGGCAGTATTTGCCGGTAGACCAGATTGATGCGCCCGCTGCGCTGAGTGCAGACTGGCTGGAAGCGCAGCGCCGCCGCTACAACCTCATCCTGGTCGAGATAGAAGACATCAACCCCGGCGGGCAGCTCTCTCCCGTCTACCAACTCGGCGGGCAACTGCAGCAGCTACTGCAAGAACTGCCCAGCGTGGTATTTGTGCACGGCGATGGCACCGTATTTCAGGCCATGCCCTGGCTGCAGCAGGCAGAAGCCCTCCTCATCGGCCCGGCCCGCTTGCCGGAAAGCCCTTCGGTAGCCGCACAGATCATCTTTGGCGGCCTGCCGGCACAGGGGCGTTTGCTCGGGCCGCTGCCCAATACGCCTTTCCGAAGAGGGGAGGGCGTGCGCTGGGAAGCCCCGGCCCGCCTGAGCTACACTTCTCCGGACTATACCGGCATGGACGCGGCGCTGCTGGCGGACAGCATCACGGCGATTGTAGAGGAGGGCATCCGGAAAGGGGCTTTTCCGGGCGCACAGGTGCTGGTAGCGCGTCATGGCACCGTGGTGTATCAACAGGCCTTTGGCTATCATACTGCTGACAGCAGCCGGGCAGTAGAGATGGACGATCTGTACGACCTGGCTTCCATTACCAAAATTGCCGGTCCGCTGCCGGCACTCATGCAGCTGCACGGTCAGGGGAAGTTTGACCTGGACGCACCGCTAAAAACCTATCTGCCCGCCTTCCGATTTTCCGATAAGGGCAAACTGGCTTTCCGGCCTATGCTGGCTCATCAGGCAGGGCTGCGCCCCTGGATACCCTACTGGCAGGGGACGCTGCGGGGGCACGGCCGCTACCCCTGGAAGGAGAGCTGGGATAAGGAGCGCATCAACGACCGCAATTTCCGCTGGTGTACCTTCCGGGCAGATTCCTCCAGGCGCTTCCCGATCCGCGTGACGGATGATCTCTGGCTGCACCGCAACTACCAGAAGAAAATTTACAAAGCGATCCGCAAGTCGCCCCTTGAGGAAGAAGCTGGCTACCGCTACTCGGGCTTATTGTTTTACCTGCTCCCGGAGGTGGTAGAGCGCATTACGGGCAGCGATTACCAGGCCTATCTGCAATCCGGCATCTACCAGCGGCTGGGAGCCGCCACGCTCGGTTACAACCCTCTGGAGCGCTTTGAAAAACAACGCATTGTGCCTACCGAGCGCGACACCTTCTTCCGTATGCAGCTGCTGCACGGCCGGGTGCACGATGAGGGTGCCGCTATGATGGGCGGCGTTTCCGGCAATGCCGGGCTTTTTGCCAATGCTAATGACCTGGCCAAACTCATGCAGCTCTACCTGAATAAGGGGTACTACGGCGGTGAGCAATTGATCGATTCTGCTACCGTAGCTGAGTTTACCCGCTATACGTATAGCGATCAGGGCAACCGCCGCGGGCTGGGCTTCGACAAACCGATGCTGGAGTACAATGCGGAAGAGGCCTACATCGCCGAGCAGGCCGGGCCGAACAGCTTTGGCCACAGCGGCTACACCGGCACCCTGGCCTGGGCAGACCCCGACAGCGGCCTGCTGCTGGTCTTCCTGTCTAACCGCGTGTACCCCACCCGCGCTAACCGAAAACTGTACGAGCTCGATATCCGCCCGCGCTTGCACCGGGTGCTGTACGAGGCGGTTTTGAAAGAGCGGTAGATGGAAGAACACTACGTTCTTTGTTATCTATAGGTTCTGCTTAAACGCCAGATTCTTCAGAGGTAGTCTGGAGAGGGACTTGAGGTCCACACCGCAGATATCTAAAAAAGTGCTTGCTATACCCCAAAGTAATTAATATATTTGTTTGCATAAGGGAAAAGCGCGTCTCTACAGCATAACGCGCACAAAGAATAACGGGAATAAGTAGGTTTTTTCACTCATCTTATAAATTGTCTAATGATGAACTACTATTCCTTATGCTGCGCTCAAATAAAGCTGAGCAGCGCTCTATCTGAGGTTTCACTATCCGTTATCCGTACATTGGCACTTTTAATTGCCTTTACCTGCTCTTCGGGGGGGGTGATTGCCAACTCCATGAATAATGTTTTAAGCACCTCTTTACCAGGCAGCCAAGAAGTTTCACTGAAAAGCGAAAATTGTGGCTGTGGGGAATCCGGAGGGATAAACATTACGGCAGGAGAAGGTACTAACCTTAGCGAACTTATAGCGAGTGGTACCCTGCCCGATCTTTCTCTCGATCCAGATGGAGTATTTAACAACACCTGTTTATCTATAAGCGGTACGCTAAGGATAGATCAGGATTACGAAATTGATGGCGGAGAAATAATTATGCAGCCCGGAGCCAGAATTATTATTGAGACTTCTGACGAATTGTCATTGACTAATGTCGACCAAAACAGAGGTATTCATGGTTGCGACCAAACCTGGTATGGTATCTTATTGGAGAACAGTGGAACGCTGTATATGGAAAACTGTCAGGTAGAGGATGCACAACATGCCGTTTTTGTAAATAATTTTTGCACGGTCTATTTGAAGAATAATGACTTCAACCGTAACGAGGTAGGCCTTTACGCCAACTTTGAAGAAATTACTCAGAACGCTACCTTTTTCTATGATTTCAGCAACAATACCTTCCGCTCGGAAGGTGCTCCCCTTTTACCTCCCTTCGATGGTGCATATGGATTGATTAATGAGCCTTGGTTTTCGGATGTTGGGTACGCCGGCATTTACGCGGAGGGCGGAGGAAACCTTCAAAACCTAACCGTGAGAAACAATACCTTTCAAAGTATTGAATATGGTATTGTCGCAAACGGAGTAAACAGTGTGCGGATTGAGGATAATACTTTCCAAAATATGGACTTTGTTTGGCCAGTGGATGGAATGACTCCGATTAGTGGTATTGGTATATTTTGTAAGGAGTCTGGTCCCATAAATGCTGAAGACTGCAGCTTTCTAAACTGCAATATGGGGGTATCTGTAGAAGATGCAAAACAAAACCTCATAATTGAAAATAATACTTTTGCTGAAGTCATCACGAGGGCAATCAATGCCAGAAGGAGCTTCGATGCAGTCGAAATTACAGGCAATATCATAAATAGCGATGGGGGCATCAATATAGATATCTATCCTGGCGCTTCTTTGACTATCGAAAATAATATTGTTTCAGGGTTCCAGGGGGGAATGGAGCTTCTCAATGGTGCTTTGGTTCAGCTCAATCGAGGAATTACGGTAAATTCCTCCGTTGCCACGCTCCCTTCCCAACCTAATCTGGCAGCTAGGACTATCAGAAATAACCAAATCGATCCAATTTTCGACGGAACGGGAATCTCAGTTGGAAGGCAACCAGGCATAATTGTCGAAGAGAATACTATTACTACTCCGGGAGACGGGGTTATTATTGTAAATAGCGACGGCGCTTTGGTCAAAAACAACTCGATCACAGCCTCTACCCGTACCTCCTATGGCTTGTTTGTAGCTGCCTGCCGTGATATTGAGGTGGAATGCAATACGGTAGAAAACTATGTGGCAAGTTTTACCTTTTCTGCAGACTGCTCCTGCTTCGATTTCAATGACCCTCAGACTTGTACTGAAATCAAAGGCAATACTGATGTATACACCGGCTACGGAGGTAACCATCAAGGACTGCGGTTATTCAATAGCATAGTTGGCAAGCAAGAGCATACCGGAAACGAGTGGGCCGGCGACTGGACCAACCTGAATACGCAGGTGACCCACGGAGCGGCTTACTTCGGAGACTTGGCTTTTCTTAGCCAATCAGAAT
>CAJXXJ010000009.1 GCA_913062745.1 uncultured Phaeodactylibacter sp. | reverse complement strand
AGGCTGACGCCCAAGCCCGATGCCCCGGTGGTCTGGGGGGAAATCATCAGCTGGATTGACAAGCAGGACTTCATGCAGCTGAAAACCGAATTCTACGACGAAGACGGCTACCTGGTCAATACCATGTACGGTAAGCAGATCAAAACGATGGGCGGCCGCGTGCTGCCTTCCGTCATGGAAATGGTGCCGGCCGACGAGGAGGGGCATAAAACCCGGCTGGAATACCTGGATTTAGACTTCGGCATCGACCTGGACAAAGCATTCTTTTCCATTCAAAACATGAAGCGGCTGAGCCGGTAAAACCAACGACCTATGCTATTCCGTTTAGCCCGGCGCAATATCTGGCGCAACCGCCGGCGTACCTTCATCACGGCTGCGTCTATTCTCTTTGCTGTGCTGTTTGCTTCCTTTATGGAGTCGCTGCAGCGCGGTGCCTGGGACAATATGATCGCCAATGTCGTCAATTATTATTTCGGCTACGTACAGGTACACGAGCAGGGGTACTGGGAGGAGCAGTCCATCAATAAAGCCTTCCCGCTGGCGGATTCGCTGAATGCGATACAGAAAATAGAGGCGGTGCAGGCCGTGTTACCCCGTTTGGAGTCTTTCGCGCTGGCTTCCGCCGAAAATAATACGGCAGGCGTACTCGTGGCCGGCATACAGCCGGAAGCAGAGAACAGCATGACCCGCCTTAGCGAGCGCCTCGTAGCCGGAGCGTACCTTCAGGAAAGCGATGAAGCTGCACTGATTGCGAGCGGAGTCGCGGACCGTTTGGGGCTGGGCGTAGGCGATACGCTGGTGATCATCAGTCAGGGGTTCCGGGGCGTCAACGCTGCCGGGAAATACCCGATTAAGGGCATCGCGGAATTCGGCTCGCCGGAGCTCAATAAGCAGATGGTATACCTGCCGCTGCCGGTAGCGCAGTACTTCTACGGTGCGCCCGGCCGCGTTACCTCCCTGGCGCTGAAGATCGAAGATCAGGGGGACATTGGGCCGGTTATGCAGCAATTGCGCACACAGCTCGATACGGCCGCCTATGAGGTCATGGACTGGCAGGAGATGCTGCCCGACCTGGTGGAAGCCCGCGAGCTGGATACCGCCGGCAACGTGATCGTCTACTTCATCCTTTACCTCATCATTGCCTTCGGCATTTTCGGGACCATCCTGATGATGGCCAAAGAGCGGGAATACGAGTTTGGCGTACTGATTTCCATCGGGCTGCAGCGCTGGCAGCTCTCTGTCTCCGTGTGGATGGAAGTCATCATGCTGGGGCTGCTGGGGGCGCTGTCGGGCATACTGCTCAGCATACCGGTAGTGCTGTACTTTAAGTACAATCCCATCCGCTTTTCCGGCGACATGGCCAGCTCCCTGGAGAAGTTTGGCTTTGAGCCCATCTTCCCGGCCACTTTCGAGCCGCAGATCTTTCTCACCCAGGCGCTGTACGTCTTCGTGCTGACAGCCGTGCTGGCGATCTACCCGATGATGAAAATACGGAAGCTTAAACCGGTAGAGGCGATGAGGAACTAACCATCTTACAAACCGAATAACCAGAATACCACCAACATGATACCAATTCTTTCCTGGCGCAACATCTGGAGAAGCCCTACCCGCAGCGCTGTGGTCATCACCGCTGTAGCACTGGGCATCTGGGCGGCCATCGCGCTCAGCGGTTTCATGACCGGCATCATGAAGAGCTACGTGCGCAGCGCCATCGAAAACTCAGTGGGCCACCTGCAAATCCACGCGCCGGAATTCACCGAGGAGTACGAGCTGAAATACTACCTGCCGGATGTGCAAAAGGTGGCGCAGGAGCTGGAATCGCTTCCGCAAATAGCTGCCTACAGCACGCGTACAGTCACCAACGGTATGGCGTCCTCCAGCAAAGGGGCCCGCGGTGTGATGGTGAAGGGGGTAGAGCCACAGCAGGAAGCAGCGATGAGCGCTATTGACGACAAACTGACGGAAGGGGAGTTCTTTCCGGAAATGCGCGGCAACGGCGTGCTCATCGGTGCAGAACTTGCAGACAAGCTCAACCTTAAGGTACGGTCCAAGCTCGTCCTGACTTTCCAGGACCTCAACCGGGAGATAACGGCCGCTGCCTTCCGCGTGGTGGGCATCTTCGATACCGGCAATGCGCCCTTCGACGGCGGCACGGTTTTCGTGGAGCGGGCCGACCTCAACCGCTTGCTGAGCCCGCAGGGTGATACAGCTGCAGTGCAGGGCGCGCTGGCCCACGAAGTAGCTGTATTGCTGAAGGACGTACAGCAGGTGGAAACCACCGAAGAAAGCCTGCAGGACGCCCTGCCTGGCCTGGACGTCAAAACCTACCGGGAAGTCAGCCCTGACCTCGAGCTCTACGAGTCGCAGATTCAGAATGTATCGATGATTTATCTCGTGGTCATTATGCTGGCCCTGGTTTTTGGCATCATCAATACCATGCTTATGGCGGTGCTCGAGCGCATCAAGGAGCTCGGCATGCTCATGGCCATTGGCATGAATAAGGCTAAAGTCTTCACCATGATACTGCTGGAAGCAGTGCTGCTGGGGCTGGTATCTGCGCCCATCGGCTTGCTGCTGGGCTACCTGACCATCTGGTACGTAGGGGAAAACGGCATCGACCTCTCCGCCTACAGCGCCGGGCTGGCCGATTACGGTATTGCGCAGGTCATCTACTTTGAGATCGACCCGCAGGTGTACTGGCAGATGGCCGTAGGCGTCTTTGTGACCTCCGTACTTGCCGCTATTTATCCGGCTCTGAAAGCAATCCGGCTGAAGCCGGTGGATGCATTGCAACACGTATAACCGCTAAAAAAAATCAGCGATGGCTGTCATCAAAACGAAAGGAGTAGAAAAAACCTACAATCCCGATAAAATACCGGTCCGGGCGCTCAAGGGCGTCGACCTGGAAATTGCCGAAGGCGAGTTCACGGCTATCGTGGGCCCTTCTGGTTCCGGCAAAACCACCCTGCTCAACATCATCGGCGGGCTCGACCGCCCTACCGGCGGCTACGTGGAAGTGGGCGGCGAGGATATTTCCCAAATGTCAGACAACGAGCTGATCGATTTCCGGAAGGAACACATCGGCTTCGTTTTCCAGGCGTATAACCTCATTCCGGTGCTCACCGCCCGCGAAAATGTGGAGTTTGTGATGCTGCTGCAAAACCGCTCCAAAGCCGAACGCGACGCGCGGGTCAAAGAACTGCTGCATGCAGTGGGCTTGGAAGACAAACTGGACAAGCGCCCCTCAGAGCTCTCCGGCGGGCAGCAGCAGCGGGTGGCCGTTGCCCGGGCTTTGGCGCCCAAGCCCACCTTCATCCTGGCCGATGAGCCCACAGCCAACCTGGATTCTGCCTCTACCGCTAATCTGCTCGATATCATGGCCCGCCTCAACCGGGAGGAGCACATCACCTTTGTCTTCTCCACCCACGATCAGCGCGTCATCGACCGGGCGCGGCGGGTGGTGACGCTGGTGGATGGGGTGATTGACAAGGATGAGCGCAGGGAGTAGGCTCCAGGTGTGCCATGTAGCTAAAATGCCAATACCATGCTGAAAACCAGATACATCACATTTTTGCTATTCAGCCTGCCGCTGCTGGCGTATGCGCAGGAGGAAGAGCCCCGGAAGTGGTCGGTCAACGGCTACGTGAAAAATATGCAGACGCTGCTGTTCTTCAACGAGGCCTTCCCGGACTTGCAGCAGGGGCAGCTGGTGGATACCTTTATACAGGACAACCTGATCCACAACCGCCTCAACTTCCGCTGGTACCCGGATGATAACTGGCAACTGCGGGCGGATGTGCGGACTCGGGTGTTCTACGGCGGCCTGGTGCAGGCAAGCCCGGACTACGGCGCGCAGATTGATGATGTGAATAATGACTACTTTGACCTCTCCGCGGTCGTCTTCAATGGCAACTCCTGGGTGATGCATACTATGCTGGACCGCTTGTACCTGCAGTATACCAAAGATAAGCTGGAGGTGCGGCTGGGGCGGCAGCGCATCAACTGGGGCATCAGTACCGTCTGGAACCCGAATGACATTTTCAACGCCTTTGCCTTCACCGATTTCGATTACGAGGAGCGGCCCGGCAGCGATGCGCTTCGGCTACGGTACTATACCGGATTTGCGTCAAGCATTGAGCTGGCGGTCGGGGCATTCAACAATTTTGACGAAGCCACCTTTGCGGGCCTTTGGAAGTTCAATCAATGGTCCTACGATTTTCAGCTGCTCGCCGGCTACACCCGGCGCAATATCGCTCTGGGCGGGGGTTGGGCAGGCAACCTTAGCAATGCCGGCTTCAAGGGGGAGTTTACCTATTTCCTGCCTACAGAGGAGGCCGTGGATGAAGCTTTTGCCGCTACGATCGGCCTCGACTATTCTTTTTCCAACTCTCTGTACGCCAATCTGGGCTACCTCTACAACAGCGAGGGCGGCAGCCGCGCCAGCGTCACCAATTTATTCGATTTTGAGCTGTCTGCCCGCAACCTCTATCCCTACCGGCACGCTGTATTTGCACAGGCATCTTATCCCTGCACGCCGCTGCTCAACAGCAGCCTCGCGCTCATCTACAGCCCGGTGCAGGTGAATGCGCTGTTCATCAACCCCACGCTTACCTATTCTATCAAAGCGAACTGGGACCTGGACCTGATCGGGCAAATCACTTTCGATGAAGAGGCCGAGGGGTACCGAAGTCCGCTGCAGGCGGTGTTTTTAAGGTTGAAGTGGAGTTATTGAATATTTTCTTATTATTCACAAAAAACAGAACGGACCAATGAGCAGAAAAATAAAAATGGGCATGATCGGCGGCGGGCTGGGTGCCTTTATCGGAGCAGTACACCGCATGGCTGCGGCAATAGACGGAGAAATAGAACTGGTGTGCGGCGCTTTCAGCAGCAGCGCGGAAAAGTCCAAAGCGTCCGGCGAAGCGCTTTATCTGCCTCCGGAACGGGTATACGGCAGCTTTCAGGAAATGATCGAAAAAGAGCGGCACTTGCCCGAGGGGGAGCGGATGGATTTCGTCTCTATCGTCACCCCTAACCACGTACATTTTCCGCCGGCCAAAATGGCATTGGAAAATGGTTTTCACGTAGTTTGCGACAAGCCATTAGCCTTCAATTTGGCGGAAGCCAAAGAGCTGGAAGCACTGGTAGAGGAAACCGGCCTGCTCTTCGCACTCACCCACAACTACACCGGCTACCCCATGGTCAAGCAAGCCCGGGCGATGATACAAAATGGCGAACTGGGCAAAATCCGCAAGGTCATCGTAGCGTACCCGCAGGGCTGGCTGTCTACCGCCCTCGAAGCTTCGGAGCAAAAGCAAGCCTCCTGGCGTACCGACCCGTCAAAGTCCGGGGCAGCCGGCGCAATGGGAGATATTGGCACCCATGCCGAAAATCTGGCCGAGTACATGACAGGCCTGAAGATTACTGAGCTGTGTGCAGACCTGCATACCTTCGTCCCCGGGCGTCAGCTAGACGACGACGGCAGCATTTTGCTCCGCTTCGACAACGGTGCGCGGGGGCTGCTGTACGCCACGCAGATTGCCGCCGGTGAGGAAAATGCCCTCCACATCCGCGTTTACGGCGAAAAAGGCGGCCTGGAATGGCATCAGATGGAGCCCAACACCCTTACGGCCCGCTGGCTCGACCGCCCTGCTCAGATACTACGCACCGGGGTAGGGGAGTTGTATCCGGCTGCACAGGCCGCTGCCCGCATACCCGCCGGCCATCCGGAGGGTTACCTCGAGGCTTTCGCCAATATTTACAAAAACTTTGCCCACTGCCTGCGGGCCCGCCTGCAGGGAGAAACGCCGGAGGAAGTCTACCAGGATTTTCCCACCGTCAGCGACGGGGTGCGGGGCATGCAGTTTATCGAGCGGGTGGTGCATTCCAGCAAGAGTGATGAGAAGTGGACTGCATTTTGAGCCCAAAGGAGTGAACATGAGGGGCTTTGCTTACCGTTCTATGACAAAAGCGAAGTACCTCATGAAAACACTTAAATTTAACCATGCCGCTATTTGGGTGGCGATTGTTCTATCGCAGGTGATCCCATTGGGCTGGTACGCTATTTTTGCAGATCGCTGGCAAACCCTCAACGATTTGACGGATACCTACATCGAAGCAAATCAGGGCAACTGGCTTTTTGTAATCAGCCTCTTGGCCGGTGTAGCCGCTATTTACCTGCTGGCCTGGATTTTCCGCCGCCTGCCGGTCACGAACGCACAGTCCGGGCTGGTGATTGGCATCGTCATCGGCGGCGTATTCAATATGGCCAGCCTCATCACCATTAACATGTTTTCCTTCCGCCCGCTCGAGCTCGCCTTTATCGATGGCGGCGCGAATGTGCTGGTATACGGCGTAGCGGGTCTCATCCTGGGCGCATGGAGAAAATACGATAATGACGGAGTTGCCGAGCCCGCCGATTCTGAGGTGGAGCTGACCGGTAGCTCTCAGGGCACCACTTCCCCGAGAGGCCGCCCGTAACCACACACTACTCAAACATCAAATGAAAGCAAGCAAGCGTCGGCCTTCACCTCAGGGGCCGGCGTTTTGTATTTCCGGGTGCACTCGTCCGCTTCGCGCTTATTTTTGGCCAATTGTCATATTATGGTCGTACGCTCTCATACTGCTTGATTCCCCCGCCTCCACTTTCCTGTTTTTACCAAATTCACCGACCTTTGGGCATCCGATTACCGTATAAAACTAACGGACATGCCACGCTTGTTATCCCTCTTGCTTTTTACCATGCTGTACCTGCAGGCTTTCGCCCAAATGCCTTCCCAAACCGTACGCGGGCAATTGCTGGACGCCCAAACGCAGCAGCCGCTGCCCGGTGCTGCCGTGCAACTGCCGGAGCTGGAGCGGGGTACAACAACCGATTCTGCCGGCCGCTTCAGCATACCGGAAGTGCCGGTGGGCCGGTATCAGCTACGGGCTTCTTATCTTGGCTACCAGAGCCTGCTGCTGCCGGAAGTGCTGGTCGAATCCGGAAAGGAACAGGTGCTGCAGCTGGAGCTCCGGCAACAGACACAGCAGCTGCAGGCTGTGGAAGTACAAGCTTCCCGCAGCGACATCCGGGTGCTGCATCCGCTGGGCGTACGTACCATAAGCATTGAGCAGGTCCGCCGTTTTCCGGCTTCATTTTATGACCCTGCCCGCCTGGCCACTGCCTACGCCGGCGCCGTCAATACCAATGATCAGGCGAATGGCCTCAGCCTGCGCGGGCATTCCCCCGATCAGATGGCCTGGCAACTGGAGGGCGTACAAATCCTCAACCCCAATCATACTCCCAATGCCGGCACCTTCAGCGACCGGGTAACGATGAACAGCGGCGGGGTGAATATCCTGAGCGCTCAGATGCTGGGCACCTCGCACGTCTTCGTGGGCGCTATGCCGGCAGGGTACGGCAATGCCTTATCCGGGGTGATGGACATGCGGCTGCGTGCCGGCAACAACGAACGCTACGAATACACCGCTCAGATCGGGCTCATCGGCCTTGATGCTACCGTGGAGGGGCCTTTCGGCAAAAACAGTAATGCTTCCTTCCTGGCCAACTACCGCTATTCGACCGTCGGCTTGCTGACTCAACTGGGCGCAGATTTTGGCGAAGAGGCGATCGACTTCCAGGACCTGTCCTTCAACCTCGTGTTTCCGGGCAAGAAAGGCGGGCAGCTCAAAATCTTCGGGCTGGGCGGCCTGAGCAGTAATATCTTCGTTTCTCCGGAAGACCGTAGCGAATGGGAAAGCAGCCGCGACTTCTTCGATATCGACTTCCGTTCCGCTATGGGCGCAGCCGGGCTAAGCTGGGTGCGCCCCTCTGGTGCCCGTGGGTTGTGGTCCTTCACCGCGGCGGTCTCCGTGGTAGACCAGGAGCGGTTCAGTACCCCACAGGATGAGCGGGTTGCGCTGTTGCCGCGCAGCTTTCTCGATGATGAAGACCGGCTTCGGCTGTTGTCTGGCCACGGCTATTACCGCCACCGTTTCGATAGCGGGTTGCGGATGCAACTGGGGCTGCAGGCGCGGGCGTTCAACCACTATGACTACGCTGTCTTTTTGGCGGAGGAAGAGCGGGAACGCACCGAAACGGTCGCCACACCCTACCTGCGGTTTTCCGGAGCGCTCAGCCCCCAGCTGGATTTTCAGGCTGGCTTACAGCTGAGTGCGTTCGCCAGTGCCGGGGCTGTTGTGCCGGAGCCGCGTTTTTCGCTGAGTTATCACCTCAATGCTGAGCAGGATATCAGCCTGGCCTATGGCCTGCACGCCCAGATGAGTTCGCCTTACTTCCGCAACTTTGGAGATGTCGCTCCCACCCGCTCGCACCAAGCCGCGCTGGCGTACGAATGGCGGCTGCAGCCGGAACTGGCTTTTCGGGCGGAAGCCTTTTACCATTACCTGTTTGACGCACCGGCCTTCGCCACCGAAGCGCAGGGGCGCTTTACCCCGCTCACGGAGCTGAGCGCCTGGAGCTGGCTGCCGGGGGAACTGCTCGCAAGCCAGGCAGAAGGGCAAAACTACGGGCTGGAGCTGGGGTTGGAGCGCTTCCTCACCGGCGGGTATTACTACCTGTTCAACACCACGCTCTACCGGGCTGCCTACCGTTTGCCGGAAGGCGAATTTCAGAGCTCCCGCTACGACGGCCGCTACATCGCCAACGCTACGGCAGGGAAGGAGTGGCTCAAGGCCAAAAGCGAATCCAAAACGCGCACCTGGGGGCTCAACCTGCGCCTGAACTACATGGGCGGGCTGCGGGAGCCGGCTATAGACGAGGCCGCTTCGCAGCAGGCCGGATATACTGTTTTCGATTTCGGTCAGGGATATCCGGTGCAGTTGCCGGACTTCTTCCGGGCAGACCTGCGGGTATACCTCAGGAAGAGCCGCCGCCGCTACAGCAGCACGCTCGCTCTCGATATCCAAAACCTGACCAACCAGCAGAATGTCGCATTCCGGTATTACGACATCCTGCTGGAATCCGTGGAGCAGCGCTATCAGCTGAGCTTAATTCCCATACTGACGTACCGCTTGTCCTTTTAGAAAAAGAAGTAGTTGGTGCTGAACTGTATTTGTGGGTAAAAGCCGAATGTTCTTTCCCGAAAAGGGCCTGTTTCCTGAGCCGGTATGTGATACGCCTCGGCAGCGGCTTGCAGGCGGAAGGCCCATTGGTAGGAGACAAAGTAGTCAACGAACAGGCTTGAAACGAAGTTGTCCCGAAACTGATTTCCGAAGAATGCGCCCCCGGTGCGGTCTATGCCGTAGTTACTTTGCAGGAAGCGCCTGTAGGAGAGCGTGTTGGACCATCTGAAAGTGGTCCGGGAATTAGGCAGCCAGGTGCGGGTATAGTTAAGGGAAGCTATTCCTTGCCATCCTCCGCTCACGTTTTCTGTATCCTCGCTGTTGAATTTTTCAAATTCCTGATAGTAATTCACATCCAGGCGGGCGGTGAAGCTGTTGCTGCCGTTATTGTTCTTTACGATTCGGCTCCGGGTATACTCTGTAAATAGTCCGTAGGTATTGTCCAGAAACCGTCTTTTCGTTTTTGTATCGAAAAAAGATTCTCGGAGGCTGTTGCCCCGAATCTCAGATTGCACACCGTAGGCGAAACGGTTGCCGTGGGTGAGGGTGGCCCGGTTGGCAAACGCCCAGTTATCATTAAGAACAGCAAACAACAGGAAGCTTTCCTCCCCGGTAACTCCTCTTTCCAGCAAGGTTTGCTGTAGCTGCTCCAGCTCATAAATCCGGCGGCGGCGAAAGTCAAAGACCCGGTTGCCGATGATGAAGGTGATCGTTTCTGCGAGCGCTTGTACATCTTCTGCCGAATAATCACTCGTGACCCCGGCAGTTTGGAGGTCCTGCAGCATCCACCGGGCGAGCAGGGCGTCTTCCGCAAACTCAATACGTCCCGTACCTTTATAAAGGCTGGCGTTTAAGCCAAATCTGCCAGTGCGGTCCTCCTGCTCAGGGAGACTAGAGGCGGTTCCGGACTCTAAACCCGTAAAGCCGATTTCGTAACCCCAAAACTGATTGGGGCTTTGGTATCGGTCTTGCCGAAGGTTTAAAGAGACCGACAGGAAATAGCGGTCACGCTCGTCGACTCGATTTGATCCAAGAAACATAAACTGTGTCCGTCCTAATAGTGCGGATCCGGTTATGCTCCAGTTCGATATCAATTCGTCAGTATTGCGGTTGAGAAACCAATTCGTAAATCCACCGAAGTCGCCATCAAAGCTTCCCTTGTTATTGGTTATATATCGGCCATCGAAATCAGAGCGAAAATTAAGCTGCATGCCCGGGCGTCGTTCAAAGCGGGCTTTGTAATCGCTCAGGTCATAAGTTAGTTCCTGAGCGGGGAGGGTAGAGCAGAGCATAAAGAGCAACGCGAGGAAAAAATAGGGTTTAGAGCATTTCATATCAGAGATTTTTATGGAAAAAAGGTTTTATCCAGCTTAAGCGCACGCTCGCTATCCCTTCATTTCTCTTTCACAGCGCGCGATTTTCTATAAAACTAACTCTTTTTGCCGGAAAAAATAACATATGCCCCCGACTTAACGCTTTATTGTAAATTCGCAACTCGAGATGAGTATCATAAAAAACAACTGTATGATCTGGATTTTGCTGTTTCACCTGCTCAGCTGCCAGCCGCCCGAAAGCGAACAGCAGAGCAGTGGCATTACCGTAGTGGAAGGTTACGAATTCAATTATCAACTCGCTGAGCCTGACCAGGAATTTGAGCTGCCGGATGAGCTGGAAGAGATCTCCGGCCTGGGCTTGTCCCCGGATGGCAACACCCTGGTAGCGGTGCAGGATGAAGACGGGGAACTGTTTTTCATCAACCGCTACAACGGCGAGATGATTGCCGAGTTTGACTTTTGGGACGATGGCGACTACGAGGGCGTGGAATTCGTGGGCGAAAACGTATACGTGGTCAAAAGCACCGGGACGCTCTACGAAGTGTTGAGGCCGGGCACCGATGAGCAGGAAGTCAATAAGTACAATTACTTTCTCAACGATGATAACGATGTGGAAGGCCTGGCCTACGATGCTGCCAACAACCGCCTGCTGCTGGCCTGCAAGGCAGATGCCGGCTATGATGATAAAGGCTTCCCGCGCAAAAAAGCCATTTATGGTTTTGACCTGTCCAAAAAGGAAATGGAAGAAAAACCTGCCTATTTCGTCGCACTCGACTCCGTGCAGCACTACCTGCAGCAGGGCCCGGCCATCCGCAAGGTGGAAAAAGTCATGGAGTTTTTCAACCCGGAGGAAGAGTTCGGCTTCAGCCCCTCCGCCATTGCCATACATCCCCTTACCGGAAATTTGTACATCACCTCTTCGGTCGGCAAGATGCTGCTGGTCATGCGGCGGGACGGCCAAATCCTGCACATCGAGAAGCTCAGCAAGCGCGTCCACCCGCAGCCGGAAGGCCTCTGCTTTGATGCCCAGGGCAATCTGTTCATCTCCAACGAAGGGAAAGGCATGGACCCGGTCATCTACCGCTTCAACTACAAGCCAAGGCACTGAATCCGTGGATCAGGCACGCATAAACAAATTTATATAAGTCAATACTATAAAACTCCGGTTATTTTTGTTTAATTACGGCAATTGACGGATTATTGCAGGACCCGGCCCGTCCAGACAACCGGCTGGGGCCAGGAGTTGTATATAAAACCAATTAACCACACATATACCCACAGCACCGTATGAGCGTAGTAGAAATGAAAGTCCCCACCATAGGCGAGTCCATAACGGAAGTAACCCTCGCCCAGTGGTTGGTAGAAGACGGCGGTTACGTCGAGCTTGACCAGCCCATTTGTGAATTTGAATCCGACAAAGCCACCTTGGAATTCCCGGCAGAAGCCAGCGGGAAACTAATCCACGTTGCATCGGAAGAGGATGACCTGGAGATTGGAGCCCTTGTGGCCAAGATCGACACCAGCGTGTCCAAAGGTGAAGGTGGAGGCGGCGGCGACTCTGATGCCGGCAAGGCTGAGGAAGCGCCCAAAGAAGAGCCGAAAGAGGAAGCTCCGGCTCCTGCCGAGGAGGAAAAAGAAGAAAGCTACGCTGCCGGACACCCTTCTCCCGCTGCCGCGAAAATTTTGAAGGAAAACGATATCGACCCGGGCAGTGTAAAGGGCACCGGCCGGGACGGCCGCATCACCAAAGAGGATGCACAAAAAGCAGTGGAGTCTCAAAAGCAGCGCGACAGCCACCCGGAACCGGCCGCGAAAACGGAAGGCCAGCCCGGCAGCGGCGGCTACGGCGAGCGAAAGGAAGCGCCTGCGCCTAAAAAAGAGAGCAAAGAAGCGCCAAAACAGGTGGTCTTCTCCTCCGGCGAAAATTTCAGCCGGGAGACAGAGCGCAAGAAGATGAGCCGCATGCGCCGCACTATCGCCAAGCGGTTGGTCAGCGCAAAGAACGACACCGCAATGCTCACCACCTTCAACGAAGTAGACCTCACGGAGGTGATGAAGCTGCGCAAAAAATATCAGGAGCGCTTCGTAGAAAAGTACGGCATCAAGCTGGGCTTCATGTCGCTTTTCGCGAAAGCCTGCGCCAAAGCACTGATGGACATGCCGGATGTAAACGCTTCTATCGACGGCGACCACCTCGTGTACCACAAGTACGCAGACATCTCCATCGCTATCTCTACGCCCAACGGATTGGTTGTGCCACCCGTCCACAACGTAGAGTCCCTCAACTTTGCTGAGATCGAGTACAAAATTAAAGAGCTGGCTACCAAAGCCCGCGACGGTAAGCTGAGCCTGGAAGAAATGCAGGGCGGAACCTTCACCATCACCAACGGCGGGGTGTTCGGTTCCCTTATCAGCACGCCTATCCTGAACGAGCCGCAGTCCGCTATACTCGGCATGCACGGCATCAAGAACCGCCCGATGGCCATCGACGGCGAAGTGCAAATCCGCCCGATGATGTACCTGGCGCTGTCCTACGACCACCGCGTCATCGACGGCAGCACCTCGGTTACCTTCCTGGTGAAAGTCAAGGAATACCTGGAAGACCCGGTTACGATGCTGATGGATATTTAAAATTTCGATCATCAAGATCACGGTGATCTGCCGGGGAATTCCGGGGAAGATCACCGTGATCTAAGATGATCTGCCTGCCTTCATATTCAGTTAACCTATACTTAACCTACCTTTAATGTCCTGCCCGTAGTACTTACTGCCGGGTGGTATTAGTTTTACGATGTTAAAAACTAACCACCCAAAACAGTAATTCATGCAGAACAATTACCTCAGTAAGTGGAGTTGGAGCAGCCTGCTCTTAGCTCTTATTACCTCCCTCAACCTTTCCGCCCAGGAACAAGAGCTCTTTCAGGGCTTTGAGGGCGATCCCACAGACACCTGGAACTACACCGTAAACCCGGCGACCTACGCGGTGCCGGATGATGACGACTTCTGGACCATAAGCTCCGCGAACGATCAACTGCAGCCGGCTTCCGGTCAGGGCTTTTGGTTTATGCGTGACCTCGACAACCCCAACGGCGGCGGCTCAATAGCCCACACCATGGATTTTGAAGCCGTGGACGTACAGGCTTTCCTCGTCAATGCGCTGAGCTTCAAGTACAACGTAGTGGGCTTTGAAGCCGCTGACGCAATCGGGTACATTATTGAAACGGAGCCCGGTACGGATTTCAACATGGACAATTACGTCGAGCTGCCCCGCAACACCGAGGGCTGGCAGACTGCATTCATCAATCTGCCCGCCGGTATCTCCACCGTGCGCCTGCGCTTCGTGGTTACCCAAAATGGCAACGACGACTGGGCCGGCCTGGATGATATCTCCCTCTTCAGCAGCGTGGATGACTTCCTGCCCCCGGTTATCGCCGGAGCGGAACTGATCAACGAAAACACAGTCCGCATCGCCTACAGCGAGCCGATGGATCTGGCCAGCGTGACGGACCCAATGAACTACACCACCAACGCTGCCATTGAAACCATTACCTACACCGAGCCGGGCGGAAGTGATTTCCCCTACGTAGACGTACAGTACACGGAGCCCTTCGTAGACGGTCAGGGCTACAGCATCAGCCCGGGCCTGGTGACGGATGTGGCCGGCAATTTTCTGCTGGAAGCCTTCACCTTCGACTGGGTGTACAACAATACAGTCCCCAATCTGGTCATCACCGAAATCCTCTACAACACTCCCGGCCAGGACATTCTCGAATTTATCGAAATCTACAATGCCGGTACCGAAGCAGCTGCCCTCGGCGGCCTGACGGTAAGCTCCGAATTCAGCTTTACCTTCCCGGAGCTCACCCTGCAGCCCGGCGGCATCACCCTGCTGGCCCTCAACGAAGCGGAAGCCGAAGCGTTCTTCGGACAGGACTTCTTGGACTGGGGCTTTGATGACCTCACCAACGGCGATGAAGTCATCCTCATTCGCAACTTTAGCGGACAGCTGATCGATTCTGTAAACTACCTGGACGAAGCGCCCTGGCCTACCGAGGCGGATGGCAACGGCCCGTCTATCGAGCTGATTGACCCGGCGCTGGACAACGCAGACGGCAGCAACTGGTTTGCCAATACCAATAACCTCCCGGACAGCGATATTGCCGCTACTCCGGGCGTGTACAACCCGATCGTGCTGCCAGTCGTCAGCTTTGAGGAAGAAACGATCACCGTAGACGAAGCAGCCGGCACCATCAGCCTGAACCTGCAAATCACAAATGCCAATGCCAATCAGGCGGAAGCTTTCCTCAACGTGGTGAGCGCTTCCACAGCGGTAGCAGGCGAAGATTTCAACCTGCTTTCCACAGAAGTGGTCTTCCCGGCTAATAGCAATGACCCGCAGTCCGTTGAAATCGAACTGCTCGACAACCCGGCTCTCGGCGGGCGCTACCTGATCCTGGAAATTGCTGCGCTCTCCAATGCCAGTGCCGGCAGCACCACTGAGGTCATCGTGCTGATTCAGGACAACGACCTGGTGACGCCCAAAGCGCCACTGCAGCCCCGCATCAGCCTCAACCACCTCGGCAGTTTCCAGTCGGGCATCGTGGCGGAAATTGTTGCGCACGACCCCGGCTCCCAGCGCCTGTTTGTGACCAACTCTGAGGAAAACCTGCTGGATATCGTCGACTTTTCCACACCGGGCATGCTGTCTCCGGTTAACTCCATCAGCCTGGAGCCATTCGGCGGCGGGATCAACTCAGTAGCCGTAAACGGCGGCATCGTAGCGGTTGCTCTTGAGGCTGAAACCGTAACCGACAATGGCTCTGTCGCCTTTTTCGATACCGATGGCAACCTGCTGAGCCAGGTGGAAGTCGGCCCACTGCCCGATATGCTGGTCTTCACGCCGGACGGCAGCAAGGTGCTTACCGCAAACGAAGGCGAGCCGAACGACGACTATACCGTAGACCCGGAAGGTTCCGTAAGCATCATCGACCTGAGCAATGGCGCAGCTGGCCTGACGAGCGCGGACGTTACGACCATCAGCCTGGCCGGCTTCAATGCAGAGGAGCAACAGCTCAAGGACGAAGGCGTACGCATCTTCGGCCCGGGCGCTACCGTAGCGCAGGACCTGGAGCCGGAATTCATCACCATCTCCGACGATGGCAGCCTGGCTTACGTAAACTGCCAGGAAAACAACGCCCTTGTGCTGGTTGACATCGACGGTGCCACCGCGCTCGACGTACTTCCGCTGGGGTACAAAGACTGGACGCAGGAAGGCGTTGTACTTGATGCCTCCAACCGCATCGACGACATCTTCTTTGCTAACTGGCCGATCCGTGGTATGTATCAGCCGGACGCAATTGACTACTTCACCGTAGGCGGGCAGAGCTACCTCATCTCCGCTAACGAGGGCGACGCCCGCGATTACGACGGCTACAGCGAAGAATTCCGCGTGGGCGATGCAGAAATCCCGCTCGACCCCATCGCATTCCCGAATGCAGAATACCTGGAGAATAATGCTCTTCTGGGCCGCCTGCGCGTCACTTCTGCCAATGGCGATACCGACGGCGACGGCGACTACGACGAGCTGTTCTCCTACGGGGCCCGTTCCTTCTCCATCTGGAACGCCACCACCGGCGAACTGCTGTACGACAGCGGCTCCGAGCTGGAGCTGATCACAGCAGCCGACCCGGTATTCGGTGCCATCTTCAATGCTACCGATGACGAAAACGAATTCAAGAACCGCTCTGACGACAAAGGGCCGGAGCCGGAAGCAGTTACTGTTGCCGATATCAATGGCGTGCCTTACGCCTTCATCGCCCTGGAGCGCATCGGCGGTATCATGGTATACGAAGTATCCAATCCGGAAGCGCCTTCCTTCGTGCAGTACATCAACACCCGTACGGTGAATGAACTGGGCGGCGACCTGGCACCGGAAGATATCAAGATCATCACACCGGATAACAGCCCGGACGGCAAATTCTACGCCGTGGTTTCCTACGAAGTAAGCGGAACAGTAGGCGTATTTGAAATTGCTACACCGGCTACTGTGGCTTTCGCCGAAACAACGGTGGAAGTCATGGAAGGCGCAGGCGCAATCGAACTGCCGGTCAGCATCGAGCAGGCCGGTACGCTCGATGGCACTTTTAGCGTAAGCGTAGCCGCTGCCTCCACGGCAATAGCGGGCGAAGACTACAACCTGGGTACTACGAGCATCGACATTCCCGCGGGCTTCACCGGCGATACCACGCTGAGCCTGGAAATTCTGGACAACAGCAGCCTGAGCGGCAAATACCTCATCCTGGAACTGGACGGCGCTGCGAGCTCCACCGGCATTGGCGAGGATGATGCAGTTATTGTCCTGATTGCCGATAACGACGATACCGCACCGGTAGCGCAGGCACAACCGGAAGCACAGCTGAGCCACCTGGGCAGCTTTGAATTGCCGGAAGGCGCTGCCGCAGAAATCATCGCTTACGATGCCGGCACCGGCCGCCTGTTCGCTTCCAATTCCGAGTTTAACGAACTGCAAATCCTGGACTTCGGTGCCAACGGTGCCATCAGCGCTGTTGCTGCTGTTGATCTGTCTCCCTACGGCGGCGGCATCAACTCCGTAGCCGTATACGAGGGTCTTGTTGCCGTGGCTATGGAAGCCGAAACAGTAACCGATAATGGTTCCGTCGTATTCTTTGATACCGACGGTACTTTCCTCAATCAGGTAGAAGTGGGCCCGCTGCCCGACATGCTGACCTTCACGCCGGACGGCAGCCGCATCCTGACCGCTAACGAAGGCGAGCCGAACGATGACTACACCGTTGACCCGGAAGGCTCGGTCAGCATCGTGGATGTAAGCGCGGGTGCTATGATGGCCAGCGTTACTACGCTGGGCTTAGATCAGTTCAATGCAGACTCCATGCTGCTGACGGAGCAGGGCGTACGCATCTTCGGCCCGGGCGCTACCGTAGCGCAGGACCTGGAGCCGGAGTACATCACCGTATCTGATGACGGATCTACCGCCTACGTCAATTGCCAGGAAAACAACGCTTTGATCCTGGTAGACCTGACGGCCGAGACGATTACCGGTATCCTTCCGCTTGGCTTCAAAGACTGGACGCAGGAAGGCGTAACGCTCGATGCTTCCAACCGCATTGACAACATCTTCTTCTCCAACTGGCCGATCAAAGGCATGTATCAGCCGGACGGCTTCGACTACTTTACGGTAGGCGGCCAAAGCTACCTGATCACCGCTAACGAAGGCGACGCCCGCGATTACGATGGCTACACCGAAGAGTTCCGGGTGGGCGACGACGAAATTGTCCTGGATCCTACCGCCTTCCCGGGTGCGGAGTACTTGAAAGATAATGCCTTGCTGGGCCGTCTGCGCATCACCAATGCCAACGGCGATACCGATGGCGACGGCGACTTTGACGAACTCTTTGCCTACGGTGCCCGCTCCTTCACCATCTGGGATGCCGTGACCGGCGAGCTGGTGTACGACAGCGGCAACGACCTGGAGCAAATCACCGCAGCTGATCCGGTTTACGGCGCGATTTTCAACGCAACCGATGATGAGAATGAATTCAAAAACCGCTCTGACGATAAAGGCCCCGAGCCGGAAGCCGTTCTGGTAGCCGAGTTCAACGGCAATACCTACGGCTTTATCGCCCTCGAGCGTATCGGCGGCATCATGATGTACGACCTGAATGACCCTACTGCACCTGAATTCATGCAGTACATCAACACTCGTACCGTAGACGAACTGGGCGGCGACCTGGCACCGGAAGACCTGGTGTTTGTCAGCCCGGAAGAAAGCACAGACGGCAAAGCCTATCTGTTGGTCGCCTACGAAGTCAGCGGTAGCATAGCCGCTTTCGAACTGGCTGGCCCGACTGCCATCACTTTTGCGGAAGCAACCACTGAGGTGGAAGAGGGCAGCGGCAGCCTGCAGATCGAACTGTCTGTAGAAGCGGCAAGCAGCATCGGCGGCAGCGCAGTGGTAACGGTAAGCGCAGCTTCTACAGCAGAAGCCGGCACCGACTACACCATCAGCACCCACGAGTTTGAATTTGC
>CAJXXJ010000008.1 GCA_913062745.1 uncultured Phaeodactylibacter sp. | reverse complement strand
GTATAGCGCCGCCGTGCTGCTCTACCACCCGTTTGCAAAGTGCAAGCCCAATGCCGGATCCCGGGAAGTGCTTTTTACTGTGTAGCCGCCGGAACAGCTGGAAAATCTTGTTATGGTCTTCCTGGCTGATCCCGATACCGTTGTCAGAAATGGCAAAGTGCCACCTGTCCTCCTCCTTCTTACAGGAGATTTCGACGACCGGTTTTTGCTCTTGCCGGCTAAACTTGATGGCGTTGGAAACCAGGTTTTGGAAGAGCTGCCCCAGCTTGGTCGGATTACCCATCAGGGTCGGTAGCGGTGTTTTGACGATAATGCCCGCTTCTTTGTCGTTGATAAGGCCACGCAGGGAGTTTTGTACTGTTTGGAACAGCTGGTTTAAGTCGACTTCCTCAAAGCCGTGATGCTCACTGTTGGTAAAGCGGGCAAATGCCAGCAAGTCTTCGATCAGCTTGTTCATATGCTTGGCGCTCTCTCCGATAAAATCCAGATAGGAGTGGGCGTCCTCATCCAGGGCGTTCGCATAATTGCGCTTCAGCAGCTGAGAAAAACTGTTCATGGTGCGCACCGGCTCCCGCAAGTCATGCGATACCGTATGCGCAAAGTTCTCCAGCTGAGTATTCGAGTCGATGTAGCGGGTAAGCATCTCGTTGTTACGGTCCAGCTCTTCCACTTTTTTGCGCAGGTTTGACTGCATCTGCTTCATCTCCGTGATGTCCCGGACAACAGCTATAGCTTCCTGATCGTTCACAGCGGCTAAACGGGCTTCGTAGTGGCGCAGTACCCCGCTCAGCATCAGAGGGTACTCGAATGCCTGCACCTCACCGGTCACTATTGCTTTTTGGATATTGGAATGCAGCGCTTTGGCTAAATAATTCGGGAGCACCTCATCGATCTTCTTACCGAGAAACTCTTCCGACAGCATCATTAAATCTTCCCTTCCTGATTCTGAGCCATAATAGTGCAGAAACACCCCTTCCTGATTGACCAGGAACTTGAGGTCGGGCAGGGCTTCCAGAATAGCTTGTTTTAATTGTTTGCTTCGGATCAGCGCCTCCTGTGCCTGCCGGCGGGCACTAATGTCTTCAATAGAGCAAATGATGCGCTCCGGCCTTCCGTTGGTATCGTACAGGATAGAAAACTGCAGATTGGCCCAGATGAGGTTCCCATCGCGGCATACAAGGCGGCGCTCCAGCTGTGCCGCTTTGGTCAGGTCGGGAACTTCAGAGCGCAGCAGGCTGTCTACTAAAGACCCATTATCACTCAGCCGATCGATATCCAGCTTAATCAGTTCGTCTGCACTACCGTATTTGAGCAGGCTTACGGCCCGCCCGTTCGCCTCTATGATGATTCCTTGTGCGTCACAAAACAGAATAGCTAAGGGGCTGTCTTCAAATAACCCACGGAAAAGCGACTCGCTCTCCTGAAGCGCGCGCTCTGCCTGTTTACGCTCGCTAATATCCATATGAACCCCCACGATCCGGGTTGGCTTTCCGTATTGATCCCGCTTAATGACTTTGCCCTGATCGTGTATCCAGCGCCACTCGCCGGATTTGGAGCGCATACGAATTTCAGTAGTAAACTCGTTATGCGGCTCTTCCAGCTCGTGCATGAGAATATGCTCGACTTTTTTTACATCGTCCGGGTGGGTCAGGCGCTCAAATGAACTTTTAGAAGGCTCTATCTCATCAGGTTCATACCCCAGCATTTCCCCCCAGTAGTCATTGTAGTAGCAAGTATCCGTCTGCGGCTCCCACTCCCACATGCCTAACTTGGCAGCGCCAACAATCATCTCCACGCGCTCTTGGCTCTGCCGTAATTCCAGCTCAATGCGTTTGCGGTCGGATACGTCAATAGAGACTCCGATAGCGTACGTAGCAAAACCCTTTTCGTCTCTTCGCGTCACTTTTCCCTTATCGTATACCCAGATGTATGCTCCGGAAGCGGACCGCACCCGGTATTCCAGCTCGAAAGTATCACTTTCGGACATCTGATCGCAGATGGATACCTGCAGATCCTTCCGGTCATCCGGATGGAGCAGCCGTAGCCACTCCACATAAGAAGTTTCTTCCGGAATATTGTCGTGCCCGAGATGCTGTAACATCGGGAGGCTGTTGCGTACTATTTCTCTTTTGATATCCCAGTCCCAAATTCCCAATGTATTGCTCTCGATCGCTAGCTTGAGCCGTTCCTCGCTTTCTTTGAGGGCAAGTTCTGAGCGCTTGCGGTCATCGATGTTGACTAACAGGCCAGCCAGATATTCCGTCCCGCCCCGTTTGTAGAGTCGGCAAAAATCGTAAAACCACAAATAGTGGCCGTCCGCATGCCGCAAGCGAAGCTCTGTCGCGAACCCCTGGCCCTGCTGAAAGACCTTTTCCTCCGTGAGTTTCCGGAAACCTTCCCGGTCTTCTTCGTGGATGATGTTTTCCCAGGTCTCGTAAGGTACTTCAAGCCCCTGCTGCTTATATCCCAGGCAGGCGAGAATATTACTCGTAAAAGCAGTGCGCCCCGATTGCATCCGCCAGTCCCAGAACACGACATTAGCACCTTCAGAGGCTACCTCCAGGTGCTCTTGCTTTTCGAGCAGGCGTAATTCCATTTCCTTACGGTCATGGATATCAACATACAGGCCACTCCCCCGAATCGGATAGCCATCTTTATCCCAGGCTACAGCCCGGCCCCGGTTGAGTATCCATCGATATTCGCCTTCTTGGGTACGAATACGCATTACGTGCTCGAGGTTTTCTTTATTCCACTTCAACCGGAGGTGTTTTTGGGTGACCGCCAAAAAGCATTCTAAATCTTCCGGGTGTACCATCTTGTTGAATTCTTCGACACAGTGCGGCCATTCCTGTTCACTGTATCCGAATAAGCTACCAAAGGAAGCGCTGACTTCCACTTGATTTTCCGGCACGTACCAAAACCAGGTAGCTGCAGAAGCACCTTCCAGAACAAACTGCAGTTGCTGCTGCTCCCGGCGCAGAGAGTTCTCCATTTCCCTGCGTTCCGTAATGTCAATCTGTCCGCCCCAAATCGCGGTCAGGCAGCCATCCTCAATGATGCCTATCGCATGGTTCATGAAACAGACCTCCTGCCCTTCAGGGGTCTCTTCCAGGGTTTCCATATTGTTGATGCGATAACCATCCTCGATGAAAGTTTTAATGACCGAACGGTTCTGAGCAAAGTCGCCGTTTTTATGCAGATCGTATATCAAAGTCCCTTTCAGTTCTTCCGGATTCTCTGCACCGTACATGTCTGCCAGAGCTTGATTGCATTCTGCGAAGACACCACCGCGGTAGATGGCCTCTATCTGATCTCGCACAGGCAAATCCGTGGGAATCGGAGGGTTCAGTTCAATGAGGTAAATTCCTTCGTTGGTATGATCCACAAAATCCTTGTAGCGGCGGCGGCTTTCCAACTCCCGCTGTTCCGCTTTTTTCCAGGCAGTGACATCGAGTGAGATCCCCAAAACGTCCACCCCATTGCCATTCATGCCCGGCACCGGCATTTTCACAGTACTCAGCAGTACGGTGCTGCCATCAGGCCGGGAAACATGATCATTGGGCAGGCTTAGCACACAGCCTCGCTGAATTACCTCCCTGTCTTCCTGCAGATACCGGTCCACTTCTTCAGGGTTATGGTGAAAATCCCGGTCCCCCTTTCCTATCAATTCCTGTATTGGCACATCGTAGGCTTCAGCAACAGCCTTGTTGGCCAGCACGAAACGGCCTTCTTCGTCTTTTGCGTACACATAACCAGGGATATTATCGATTACCATGCGCAGATAATTACGCTGACGCGCAACTTTGCTTTCCGCGTCCTTCCGCTTAACATACCCTTTTAAAGAACGCACAAAAGGCTTCAGAAAATCCAGTGTGCCTGCTTCCGGCAATGCCCCGGAAAAGCCGAGCAGGAAAAGAGCAGTGCCCGCCCGGATACCATATAGTACGATCCCAGCACGGGCAAATGGTGCTTTAAAATCACTTCCCAGCGAACAGAACTGCTCTTCGCTCATTTTTTCGATCACCGAACCCGGCAGTGTAGCACTGCCGTTTTGTAACGATAATTCTACCCACTTACCATCAATGTGCTGCAAGCCCGTACAAGCAGACGGTATTCTGCCTTTACCGGATGGATTATTCGAAGTTCTGTAGAGATATATTCCCTGGACATCGAGCAGTGTTGAAACTAACTGAAAACTCTGATGAAGAGCATCCTGTTCCGATTCTGCACCGTGCAGAAGAGCCGTGGCCTCGAGCAGCGCTTCGAGTATTTCCTCCTGCCTCATAGCTCTTGAATCTATTCTCGCTGTGGGTCTCATACCTACGGTTTTGTGGAATCTTAGATCCCGAAAGTTAATCAAAAAATGCCATATGATTAATTTTCTTAAGCGGCCTTCCTTTGGTTTTGTGACATTCATACTACTGGCTATAATATGCCTCCCTCCCCATAAGACAAGGGGCCTGGCCAGCGTAAGCGCAAGGTATAGAATTGCAGCCGTTAGCGCCTGTAGCTGGCTGCAGCACTTGCATTGCACTTATTACCAGAACCCGCTTTGTACAGCGGGAGATAAAAACAGGACAAGCGGCATTAACGCTTCGCCCGGGGACCCTCCTCAGCCCTAAAATTGACATAACAAAGGCTAAAATCTATACCACGAACACTGTAGACCTATGCATCACCATCTATACAATGTCTTAGGCGATACTTCGGTAGCTCCCGCTGCGGCCTCGTCAGGCGCAGTGAACTCTTAGTGCGTTGACTCAAAACACGATGACTACAGCCACGCCCGGCGGCTGCCCAGTACGTATGCACTGAGGACCAGCCCGCACAGCAGCAGCCCCAGAAACTCGCGGGCGTATTCAATTTCCGGCTGGTCAGCAGACATGTCGCCGGCCAGCGAGGGAGTACCTGCGCTGATCCACTGTTGAAAACCCGGGAACAAATAAATACCTGCCCCAATCACGCCGACCAGCCCCACTAGCGCCATCCACTTCCGTTGTGGCTTTCGCCAAAAGGTAAGCAGAGCCACTATACCAACCCAGCTGTATACCAGCACCCAACCCCAGGGATCCGGATCGTTGAGCTGAAAAAATGCGAAGAGCAGGAATAAGCCTGCCACTACCAGATGGCCGTATTTCATAAAATCATTGGTTTTGGCAGCCACCGCTTCTGCCGGGAGCGGCCAGGTCGGAATCGCTGCTTTTTTTTACTTTTAAGGCAAATGCTAAAATATGAAAATCCGTCTACTGCTTTTTTCCCTGGGTATAATTTATGTCCTGCCTCTGCTGGCACAAAGTGGCCTGCCCGCCATTGCTGAAAAAACAAAGGGTATGCAGGCTCAGCCCGGCCTGTTTAATTACTTCTATGACGCCTCATCCGACAAAATCTACCTGGAAATCGCTCAGCTCGACTCCGCTTTCCTCTACGTCAACAGCCTGACCGCCGGCCTGGGCTCCAACGATATCGGCCTGGACCGCAATCAGCTGGGCAATAGCCGGGTGGCCGTCTTTCGCCGCTCCGGCAATAAGGTGCTGCTCATCGCCCCCAATCTGGACTACCGTGCCGAGAGCCCCGATGCCCGGGAGCGGCAGTCGGTGGAAGAAGCGTTTGCCAGTTCGGTGCTGTGGGGCTTTCAGGCGGTAGCTGAACAAGGGCAAAGTGTGCTGATTGACCTTACCCCCTTTCTACTTCGGGATGCCCACGGCGCTGCCAGGCGGCTCAAAGACCGTGGACAAGGCACCTACCGCCTGGATGAAAGCCGCAGTATGCTGTGGCTGGAACGCTGCAGGAACTTCCCGAAGAATACAGAGTTTGAGGCCTTAGTCAGCTTTACCGGAGAGGCTCAGGGCCGGGAGGTGCGCTCGGTAACCCCTGACCCGGACATCGTCTCGCTGCGTATGCACCATTCTTTCATCGAGCTGCCGGATGATGGTTATCAGCCTCGTGCGTTCGACCCCCGCAGTGGTTACTTCAGCTTACAGTATCAGGATTATGCACAGCCCATCGGAGCACCGCTGACGCGGCGGTTAATCCAGCGGCACCGCCTCGAGAAGAAGGACCCGTCTGCGGCGGTCAGCGAGGCAGTGGAGCCCATCGTATATTACCTCGACCCTGGCACACCCGAACCGGTACGCTCAGCGCTGCTGGAAGGGGCAAGCTGGTGGAACGAAGCTTTTGAAGCAGCAGGCTTCCGCAATGCATTTCAGGTGAAGCTGCTACCGCCCGACGCAGACCCGATGGATGTCCGCTACAATATGATCAACTGGGTACACCGCTCTACGCGCGGCTGGTCGTATGGCACCACGGTCACAGACCCGCGCACCGGCGAAATCATCAAAGGGCATGTACTGCTTGGCTCACTGCGGGTCAGGCAGGACTACCTGATTGCACAGGGGCTGATTGAAGCATTTGAGGACGGCAGTACGCCCGACCCGCGCATGGAGGAGATGGCGCTGGCGAGGCTCCGGCAGCTTTCTGCTCATGAGGTAGGGCATACGCTAGGGCTGGCCCACAATTTTGCGGCAAGCGTAAATGGCAGGGCTTCCGTCATGGATTATCCGCACCCGATGCTGGCACTGGACGAGGAAGGTGGCATCGACTTTTCAGAGGCTTACGATAACGGCATCGGCGAATGGGATAAGGTGGCCATCCGCTACGGGTACACGCCTTTTCCGGAAGGGACAGACGAAGCAGCCGCCCTTGATGCTATTTTGGCGGAAGCCAGAAAGGATGGCTTGCACTACATTTCCGATGATGGTGCACGGGCAGACGGGACAGCACATCCACTGGCGCACCTTTGGGACAACGGCACCGACGCGCCGGCCGAACTGAACCGGTTGATGGACCTCCGGAAGCAGGCGCTGAGCCGCTTTAGCGAAAAGCAGATTCCCGAGGGCACCCCGCTGGCGGAGCTGGAGCGGGTACTGGTCCCGGTATACCTTGCGCACCGCTATCAGGCAGCTGCTGCTGCAAAATGGATAGGTGGCTACCACTATACTTACGCCCTGCGGGGAGACGGACAGGAGGCAATCCGTCCTGTACAGCCCGAGGATCAGAGCCGGGCGATGACGGCCCTGCTGCGTACGCTGAAACCGGCTGAACTGACCCTGCCGCCACGGATACTTAGCCTGCTGCCTCCTCAGCCTACCGGCTACGGACGGGGGCGGGAGTATTTTACGCCTTACACCGGTACCACTTTCGACCCGATTGCGGCGGCGGAAGCCAGTATAGACCACACCTTGCAGCTGCTCTTCCACCCACAGCGGCTGGCCCGGCTTGTTGTGCAACGGACGAATGGCAACTGGTCCCTTTCACTCGACCGCCTGGTAGAGGCAGCGTGGAAAACCCTGGACGATGCCCAATCCCCACTGGAAGAAGAAATCGGCCGGGCGGGACAAAAGCTGGTCATGCGGCACCTGCTGCGCCTGGCGTCTGATGAGCAGGTAATGCCACAGGTAGCCGGCGAAGCGCTCCGCAACATTAATGGATTTCAAAAGAGCTTTGAGCGCAGGCTGGAGGAGCGCCGTGATATGAGCCGGGAGCAGCAGGCTCATTTGTCGTATATGCTGCAGGAAATTGAACAGTTCAAAACAGACCCTGCGCACTACCAGTTGCCGCCGGCACCGGACATTCCGGATGGATCGCCCATTGGCTGCGGCGGGCCGCACTAGTGGCCCAATAGCAAGCCGGAATCTTGGCCTTCCAGGATACTACCGTAGAGATAGGGAAAAATTAAAAGGTGATTGCCGGCACAGAAGCGGGCAATCACCTTTTTAGATGCAGGAGGCCATCAGCTATGAGCTTAGCCTTCCACGATAGTACCGATTGCTTCACCATTTACGATCCGGCGGAGGTTGCTGCCATCGTTAACGTCAAAGACGACGATGGGCAGGTTATTTTCGCGGCAGAGCGTAAAGGCAGTCATATCCATTACGCTTAGCCCCAGGCTAATCACCTTGGCAAAGGTGAGGCTGTCGAACTTGGTAGCGGTGGGGTCTTTCTCCGGGTCGGAGCTGTAGATGCCATCCACGCGCGTACCCTTGAGGATTACATCGGCGTTGATTTCATTGGCTCTCAGCGCGGCAGCAGAATCAGTGGTAAAGTACGGGCTGCCGGTGCCGGCCGAAAAGATAACGACCCGGCCTTTTTCCAGGTGGCGGATCGCGCGGCGGCGGATGTAAGGCTCGGCAATTTGCTTCATTTCGATGGCGGAGATGAGGCGGGTATAGATTCCTACGCCTTCGAGGGCGCTCTGCAGCGCCATACCGTTAATGACGGTCGCCATCATGCCCATGTAGTCGCCCTGTACCCGTTCTATGCCGGACTCGGCGGCCTGCAGCCCCCGGTAGATGTTTCCACCTCCGATAACGACGGCGACCTGTACGCCCATTTGCAGCAGTTCTTTGATTTGGCTGGCGTAGTGGCTGAGCATATTTGAGTCGATACCAAAGCCCTGTTCACCCATAAGGGATTCGCCGCTGAGCTTGAGCAGTATCCTTTTGTACTTGAGTTGTGCCATGATTTGGTTTCACTACTGTTACTGACAAAATAAATCGCAACCGGGGCTGGCCATATTGTATGGTGCCCGGCCGATCCGCCAGTTAATTAATGTCAAAAAGCGCCTGAGTTGTTCCCTACCGCGGGTTGGAAGCTTCAGGCGAAACCAAAAAAAAGCGGATTAGCTGCCTAATCCGCTTTGTAAATGATTATCGATTAACCAAGCTCAACGTGCTTGAAGTCTGTCACGGTGAGCTCCTTGTCGAAGCTCTTCAGGTAGGACGAGACCGAGTGGCTGCTGTCCTTGACAAACTGCTGGTTGAGCAGGGTGCTTTCTTTGAAGAATTTATTGAGCTTGCCCATTGCAATCTTTTCGATGATTTGCTCCGGCTTGCCCTCCTGACGGGCCTGCTCTTTACCGATTTCGATCTCCTTATCGATGATAGACTGGTCGACGCCGTCTTTGTCCAGTGCTACCGGCTTCATAGCGGCAACCTGCATAGCTACGTCGCGGCCAGCGTTATAAGCTTCTTCGCTTGCTTTGTTCAGGCCGACCAGTACAGCTGCCTTGTTACCCATGTGGATATAAGGCGCTACCTGTTCTGCTTCCATGCGCTCGTAAGCGGCGAGTTCGATCTTTTCGTTGATCTTACCGACCAGCTCGGTTACGCGCTCGCTCACCGGCAGGCCGTTCATGTCCAGCCCCATCAGCTCTTCGTGGGTAGCCGGGAAGTGAGACAGTGCCAGCGCCGCTACGTCTTCAGCGAACTTTACGAAGTCATCGCCTTTGGCTACGAAGTCTGTTTCACAGCTCAGCTTGACGATTACACCTTTTTTCTTATCATCAGAAACCTGTGCCGTGACGACGCCTTCGTTCGCCTCGCGGTCTGCACGCTTGGCAGAGACCTTCTGGCCCTTCTTACGAAGTACTTCTACGGCTTTATCGAAATCCCCACCGGCTTCGGTGAGCGCTTTCTTGCAGTCCATCATGCCCGCCCCTGTCATTTCGCGCAGTTTTTTGACATCAGCGGCAGAAATGTTTGCACTCATTGGTTATGTATTGTAGTGGTTAAAAATTTAGGTATTAACCCTTTGCAGCAGCTTCCTTTTCAGATTTGGAAGACTCCCGCTCTTTCAATCCTTCCCGGATGCAATCCGCCATATAGTTGGTGATGATTGCGATAGACTTGGACGCATCGTCGTTAGACGGGATAGCGAAGTCTACCTGTGAGGGGTCGGAGTTGGTATCTACCATACCGAACGTTTTCAGGCCCAGCTTGTGAGCTTCTGCCACTGCGATGTGCTCGTGGTGGATATCCACTACGAAGATGGCGTGCGGCAGGCGGTTCAGGTTAGCGATACCACCCAGTACGCGTTCCAGCTTGTTGCGCTCACGCGTCAGGGTCAGGCGCTCTTTTTTGGTTACGTTGTCCAGTGTGCCATCCTGCAGCATGCGGTCGATGTTCATCATCTTCTTGACGGAGCGGCGGATGGTGGAGAAGTTGGTCATCATACCTCCCAGCCAGCGGTCAGTCACGAACGGCATGCCCACGTCGCGGGCTGCGTTGGCAACGATTTCGCGCGCCTGCTTTTTGGTAGCAACGAACATAATCTTCTTGCCCTGACGCGCCATAGCCTTAGCGGCGTTACCTGCTACCTCAAGTGAGTCAAGGGTGCGGTTCAGGTCAATGATGTGAATACCCTTGCGCTCCATGAAAATATTGGGCGCCATTTTGGGATTCCACTTTCTCTTGAGGTGGCCAAAGTGGACACCTGCATCGAGTAAGTCTTTATAGGTAGGCTTTTCCATTTTCTATTAAAGTTTAAGTTGGGCAATCGGCACATACGTGCCGACTGCAGGTAAACGAAAAGAGGGAAGCGTAAAGGATTAACGCTTGCTGAACTGGAAGCTCTTCCGTGCTTTCGGCTTACCGTACTTCTTACGCTCGACGACGCGAGAGTCACGAGTAAGGTATTTCTTATCCTTGAGCGGTTTGCGGAAGTCCTCGTTGAGCTTCACAAGGGCACGGGCTACGGCCATACGCACGGCTTCTGCCTGCCCTTTGTAACCACCACCTCTTACGTTGACCTTCAGGTCGTAGATATTTTCTACTTCAACCGTTGAAAACGGATCCGTAATGTTGTATTGAACGTGTTGCTGGGGGAAGTACTCCTTGTAGTCTTTACCATTTACGGTAATCTTGCCCTCACCTTTGGTCAGGTACACCCGTGCTACAGAGGCTTTTCTTCTCCCGATGGCATTGATCATTTCCATATTAATAGAGATTGTCCTGCTTTTCTAAATTAAAGTTCCAGCTTTTCCGGCTTCTGTGCTTCGTGCGGATGCTCTGCGCCTTCGTATACGAAGAGCTTCTTGAACATCTGACGGCCCAGGCGGTTTTTCGGCAGCATGCCGCGTACACCGATTTCCACTACGCCGATTGGCTTCTTAGCCAGCAGCTCACGGGCGGTCTTTTCTTTCTGGCCGCCGGGGTAACCGGAGTAGGTCTGATAGGTTTTGGCATCCAGCTTATTGCCGGTAAACCGCACTTTCTCCGCATTGATAACGATGACGTAGTCGCCGGTATCGACGTGCGGGGTGTAAGAGGGCTTGTGCTTGCCGCGCAGAATGCTGGCAATCTTGCTGCAAAGGCGACCTACGACCAGTCCGTCACCATCGATGATATGCCACTTGCGCTCTACCTCTTCTTTCTTCGCTGATTGCGTTCTATAGCTTAGCGTATCCACTGTCTTAAGGTTTAATAATTGACCAAATTCCCCGGTGGGTGCGCTAGCTTTTTCCTAAGTAATAGTGCGCCGATGCCCGGGGCAATAGTATAAAATATTGAATGATCGGGCTGCCTCCGAAAAGGCAGGTGCAAAGGTAGGCTTCTTTTGAGCAAGAAACAAGCTTTCTACTAAAAAAAGTGCAAAGCCGGTTTTATAACTACCTGATAAACAGGCCAAATATCGCACAGAAATTTAGGAGGGGCCCCAGACGGGCGAAAACTAAACAGCCCATGGCCGCGGCAAAACCGCAGGGCCATGGGCTGTAACAGGCATTGAGGCGCGCTTATACGTCTACATTCGCATACTTGGCATTCTGCTCGATAAACTCCCGGCGCGGCGGCACCTCATCGCCCATAAGCATGGAGAAGACGCGGTCCGCCTCGCGGGCATCATCAATGGAGACTTGCTGCAGAATACGGGTATCCGGGTCCATCGTAGTTTCCCAGAGCTGCTCTGCGTTCATCTCGCCAAGGCCCTTGTAGCGTTGTATCTTCACGGACTTGTCGTTCGGCCCGCTGCTGTAGTTGCGTACTGCCTCGCGGCGCTCTTCCTCCGACCAGCAGTACATGAACTGCTTGCCCTTTTTGACCAGGTAGAGCGGCGGCTGTGCGATATAGATGTAGCCGCGCTCGATCAGCGGGCGCATATAGCGGAAGAAGAAGGTCAGGATCAAAGTTACGATGTGGCTGCCGTCAACGTCGGCATCACACATGATGACGATTTTGTGGTAGCGCAGCTTTTGCATGTTCAGGTGGCGTTCGCCATCGTCGTTCTCTTCTATCGTGACGCCAAGGGCGGTGAACATGTTTTTGATCTCCTCGTTCTCGTAGATCTTATGCTCCAGCGCTTTCTCTACGTTGAGGATTTTACCCCGCAGCGGAAGAATAGCCTGAAACTTCCGGTCCCGGCCCTGCTTGGCAGTACCACCTGCTGAATCCCCCTCCACCAGGAAGAGCTCTGATTCGTCCGGGTTGCGCGAAGAACAATCTGACAGCTTGCCGGGCAGCCCGCTGCCGGTCAGTACATTCTTGCGCTGAACCATCTCGCGCGCTTTACGGGCAGCGTGGCGGGCAGTGGCAGCCAGAATTACTTTATCGATAATCTTCTTAGCGTCCCGGGGGTTCTCCTCCAGGTAATGGCCCAGCACCTCTCCTACTGCACGGGATACGATGCCCGTCACCTCAGAGTTGCCCAGCTCGCCTTTGGTCTGCCCTTTGAACTGCGGTTCCGGCACTTTCACAGAAACCACGGCGGTCATGCCTTCCCGGAAATCCTCTCCGGAAATGGCAAACTTCAGCTTTTTGAAAAAGCCGTTTTCCTCGCCGTACTGTTTGAACAAGCGGTTCACCGCCCGCCGGAAGCCGTTGACGTGTGTACCGCCCTCACGGGTATTGATATTATTGACGTAAGAATATATGGTCTCCGAGAAGGACGTATTGTAATGCATGGCTACCTCCACCTCTACATTTTCTTCCGCTCCTTTGATGTGGATCGGCTTCTCGATAAGGTGCTGTTTGGTGGAGTCAATAAACTCAACAAACTCCTTGAGGCCGCCTTCTGAAAAGAACGACTCCGTTTTGAAGGCGCCCTTTTCGCCTTTTTTACGCTCGTCTGTCAGGGTAAGCTTCAGGCCGCTGTTCAGGTAAGCCAGCTCCCGCATACGGCCAGCCAGAATATCATAGCTGTACTCCAGGGTGTCAAAAATCTCCCCATCCGGCCGGAAAGTGATCTTAGTCCCCCGTTTGTCGGTGGTGCCCACTTCCGTAACCTCGCCCTGTGGCTTACCCTGCGAGTATTCCTGTACGAAAACTTTGCCCTGACGGTGAATTTCCGCCCGCAGGTGGATAGACAGTGCATTCACACAGCTGACCCCCACCCCGTGCAGGCCACCGGAGACTTTGTAACTGTCTTTGTCGAACTTGCCGCCGGCGTGCAGGACAGTCATCACCACTTCCAGAGCCGACTTCTTCAGCTTGGTGTGCATCTCAGTTGGGATGCCCCGCCCGTCATCCTGAACGGTGATGGAATTATCCGTATGTATAATGGTATCAATCTGCGTACAGTGGCCGGCGAGGTGCTCATCAATCGAGTTGTCAATCACCTCCCACACCAGGTGGTGCAAGCCTTTGGAGTCTGTGCTGCCGATGTACATGCCCGGGCGCTTACGCACTGCTTCCAGGCCTTCCAGTGCCGTAATATTGGAGGCACCGTATTCCCCGTTCTGGGGCTGCTTCTTTTCGTTATCACTATTCGTGCTCATCCTGCAAAAATACGGAAAAAATGGGGTTTTTAATAGACCCCTTGCCCGCTATCGATTTAAAGTTATCTTAACGCAGCATCAACCCGGATTACCCCCCGGATGTTCCATCCCAAAAGCCTGAACCGGAGCTGAATAAATGAACATGCAATCCCTTACGGTAAACCATACCCGAGAATTGGCGGAAGCCGCCTCCCGGCTGATCGAAACCATCGGCAACCGCCGCATTCTGACCTTCGAAGGCGAAATCGGCGCCGGGAAGACCACTTTCATTACTGCACTCTGCCGGCAGCTGGGCGTGAAAGATGAGGTGTCGAGCCCTACTTATGCGCTCGTAAACGAATACCAGCTGCCATCGGGTGAGCCGCTGTACCATGCTGACCTCTACCGCCTGCGCGACACCGAAGAGGCGCTCGATATCGGCATCACCAGCTACCTCGACAGCGGCGCTTATTGCCTGATAGAGTGGCCGGAGCTGATTGAGCCCCTGCTACCCGGCGACTGCGTCCGAATAAAGATGGAGATAGTGGACGATTCCACCCGAAAAATCCTATTTTTGTAAAGGAAAGCCACCCATTTACTATGAGCGATAAGGAGAGAAGAAGGAAAATACAGGTACCCCGGGAGTTTACCGAAGGGCAGTTTACACCGCAGACGGAAATGCTGCAGGTCCCTTCCAAGCCCAATAAACTGTTTATCGGTATCCCGAAAGAGGTTACCATGCAGGAAAACCGGGTAGCCCTTGTCCCATCTTCTGTGGCTACCCTTATCGCCCACGGCCACCGCGTAGTGGTGGAAGCCGGCGCAGGAGAGCAATCGAGTTATTCAGACCACGACTATTCTGAAGTAGGCGCAGATATTGCCTACAGCCCCGAGCAGGTCTACAAAGCCAATGTTATTATCAAAGTGGCGCCTCCTACCTCCCAGGAGATTGACCTGATGCACCCCAATCAGATCCTGATCTCGCCCCTGCAGTTACCTATCATTAATGCCGATTACATCAATAAGCTCCGGCAAAAGCGGGTTATCGCGCTGGCTATGGAGTATATCAAAGATGAATCAGACACCTTCCCGGTCGTACGCATTATGAGTGAAATGGCAGGCATCAGCGCAATGCTGACTGCCGCAGAGCTTATGGCGACTACCAGTGGCGGCAAAGGGGTGTTGCTGGGCGGCATCTCCGGGGTGCCGAGCGCCAAGGTGGTCATTATGGGTGCCGGCATCGTAGCGGAATATGCTACCCGCACTGCGCTTGGCCTGGGTGCAGAAGTGCGCATTTTTGACAACAATATTTACAAGCTTAAGCGCCTGCAAAATCAGGTAGGCCGCCCGCTCTATACCTCTGCAGTCAACCCGCATTACCTGGAAGCGGAACTAATCTACGCCGATGTAGCCATTGGCGCCATCCATTCCAAATCCGGCCGCACGCCTGTCCTTGTCAGCGAGGAGATGGTGATGAATATGAAACCCGGAGCCGTCATCATTGATGTAAGCATCGATCAGGGAGGCTGCTTCGCGACTTCTGAAGTTACCACTTTTGACAAGCCGACTTTCATCAAGCATGATGTCATCCACTACTGCGTGCCGAATATCGCTTCCCGTGTTTCGCGCACGGCATCCGTGGCCGTCAGCAATATCCTTACGCCTATTTTGCTCAAAGCGGGCAGCACCGGCAGCATCGAGCATCTGCTCTTCAATAACCCGGGCCTGCGGCACGGCGTATACACCTACAAAGGCTGCCTGACTAACAACTACCTGGGAGAGCGCTTCGATATCAAATTCACCGCCCTCGACCTCCTCATCACCTCCAACCTTTAAAAAAGCCGCGAAGCGGAGAAATCCCTCTTCGCGGCACAAAGAACCATTTCACTAATCATTATTCTTAAAAGGCGGCGGCAGGCAACCAGCCGATATGATCCTCGTATGCGATCATCCACCGCTCCGTGGTCGTATATTCCAGTATGCGGACGTGAGTGCCTGCAGGCAACTCCACCATATGCGCGGTATGCGCTCCAAGCCCTTCTCGCAGTACAGCTTTCTGCTGCAGTTTCGCATCACATGGCGTGGGCATACGCTCTTCCGCAACAAGGCTGACACGTACTGGCATGGCAATATCCTGATTGGGTACGGAGAGCGGGGAAATTTCTTTGTGCAAAGCTGCCACAGGACGGCGCAACTGATGCCGCTTCCGAACGATACCGGCCGCGGACTGCGTCTCTTGTGCGGAAAGCAGGATGGCCTCTGTCTCGTATCCATGCATTTTCAGAAGGATTGCGTGCTCATACCCCCGCTGCAGGTAAAGCTTGTACCGCCCGTTGTGGGAGCGCAGGGTACGCGCCAGCTCCCGGCGGCCATCCGGGTATACTTTATAAAGGTCTACATAAAGTCCGCCCTCTTCAAAGTTACTTTCCACCTCACCTTCCAGTATCAGGTAGCCCCGTGCTTCATCTTGCCTGAGCGTTGTGGAAACTGCAGCAGCGCTACTATCCGGCCATTCAGTCAGAGATACTGGCCTGGGTTGCGCCGCCCATCCTCCTTCTGCCAAACGTGTTGGCGCTTGGGCGGAAAGCGGAATAGCGGTACTGCTCAGCATGGCACATCCAATGAGAAAGCTTTTAATTTGATGACTCATAGTATAAGGGGTATTTTTTTGCCTGTACACTTCCTCCATTCAGTGGCGGCAGCGCATAGGCAGTGTGCATATTATAATTGTAACAATTCAGCATTTTAAAAAAATGATCAGAAAACGCCCTGTTTCGCGAAGGGAGCCAGCGCGTTTTCTGATCATGCTGAATAGTTACTTATAATTTTAAGGAAAGACAGCACCTTGTAGCCGCCCAACCCTGCCTCATTTTACGAACAATTACCCAAAAAGATACAAAAGTGACACAATAAAGCCTCATCGCATCAGCAGCACGTCTCCTGCAAAGCGTTCCACTCTGCCGTCGATCAGCTCTACTTCGGCCACATAGGCAAATACGCTGGTATTCAGCGGCTCTCCCCGGAATACGCCCAGCCAGCCTTCCCGCGGGTCGTTTGGGGCAAACCCTCCGTTTTCAAATACCGTCTCCCCCCAGCGGGAGTAAATCCGGAAGGAGCGTACCTCACGGACGACTCCTGCTTTCGCAAACGGAAAAAAAGCGTCGTTTTTGCCATCGCCGTTGGGCGAAAAGGCATTCGGGAAGTACACCGGTATTTCCCGGTCAACGAAAATGCGCACCCTCAACTGATCTCCACAGCCCTCCGCAGTTTGCACCCTCAGAAAGAAGTCAGTGGTTTGCAGTGGGCGTGCTACCGGCCTCAGACAATCACTGCAGCTCAGCGCGTTCGCCGGCTGCCACGCTATGAGAGAAAATTCACCAGGCGGCACATTAGACTGCACGGGCAGCAGCAGGCTGTCGCCAAAAGCCAGCTCATAGGACTCCACGGGCAAGAGGACGGAAACCGAGTCCGGCTGCAGCAACTCTGCCTCACCCCGATCTTCGCACCCGGCGATGTCCTGTATTACCCATTCGTATACTCCTGCCGGCAGCTCGAACAGCGGGCTGCCCTCAAAAGTCTGCCCGCCATCCACAGAGTAAACATAGGGCCCCTGCCCTCCACCCAGCGGCTGTATCTCTATTTGCCCCGGGTCGCCAAAGCAAGCCGGTTGCTGAAGTACGGCATCGGCTTGCGGCAAATCCTGGCTTACCAGTACCTCATCGGTGGAGGCACATCCATTTTGGGTATTGCGCACCGTCAACTGATAGCTGCCGGGCCCTTCGATAGCCGGTGATAAGCCATTCGGATTTCCGGCAATCTGCCCGTCAGCAGTAGCCCAGGTGTAGGTAAAGTTGCTGCCCTGTGAAGAAGCAGAACCATCAAGCTGCCGGTTCGCCTCAAAGCAGGGGATGATAAAATCTTCACCGGCATCTGCCACGGGCGGGACGGTATCTTGCACTACGGTAATACTCACCTCCTGCGGACACTCATTTTGCAGGTTGGTAATCCGTAGCGTGTAAGTGCCGGGCAGGCCAACAGCCGGGCTGAGCATATCGGTCAAATCGAGAAACCCATCTACCGTACCGGACCATTGCAGGCTGAAGCCATCTCCGAAGTCCGAGCCGGCAGCATTCAGTACTACTGACTCCCGCTCGCAGGTGAGGCTCAGTGGTTGCTCAAGCATTACAAGGGGCGCAATTGTGTCTTGCAAAACAGCCACTTGCACAGAATCCCGGCAGCCATTGACCAGATCAATAACGGTGAGCTGATAATCACCAGCGGCAGTAGCGGTTGCCTGAGCCAGTTCGGTGCTTCCGCTCAATTGGCCTTGCGTACTGTTCCAGCTGAATTGCAACTCCGCATTTCCGGCGGAGGCGCTGCCGTCGAGTATGACTTCGCTAAGCCCGCAGTCGAGCGTGTCGGCCGGCGCAACTTCAGCTACGGGGGCGATGATATTTTGGGCTACTTCTGCCAGAGCAGTATCGCGGCAGGCGTTACCAGCGTTTTCTACGATCACCTGATAGCTGCCCGGACTGGCAGTAGTGGCAAGTGGCTGGCCCGACGCACCATTCAGCATTCCCGTAAGGGCGGTCCACTCAAAACGCAGTGCATCCCCTTCGGAAGCAGAGGCGTCAAGCTGTATTTCTGTCGTTGTACAGGTCAAAGTATCGGGTGAGGCAACCGTTGCCGTTGGCGCTTCCACGTCCTGTGTGACTTCTGCCGCTGCTATACCGGTACAGCCATTCTGCAGATTAGTGACCTGTAGCTGATAGATGCCCGGAGTATCAGCCAGTGCGGAAGGCATATCGCTGCCGGATAACAGATTGCCGCTGTTGCTTGTCCACTCAAAAACAGCTGCACCAGCATTGGAAACGCTGCTGATCAGCTCAACACTCGTTACCGAGCAAGTCAGCACCTCTGCCGGAAGAATACTGACCTGCGGGCGAACCGTGTCCTGAGGTACGAAGACTGCAGCCTCGCTGCTACAACCGTTCTGCGGATTGAGCACCTGCAGCTTGTATGTGCCAGGTGCACCAGCCTCCGGGTTCAGACTGCCGGCATCACCCAGCAGCAAGCCATCCGCAGTAGACCAGTTAATGACTGGCATGCTTCCGGCACCTTCTGCATTTGCGCTAAGCGGAATGCTCAGTTGTTCGCAGTTGAGCGTATCGGCAGCAGCAATCTCCAGCACCGGAGCAGTGGTATCCTGCACCACAGTGGCCACTGCCGTGTCTATGCAGAAGTTGAGCGTATTTTCTACTCTTAAATGGTATACCC